>JAYTIV010000001.1:0-2473 GCA_043731625.1 Flavobacterium sp.
CCTATTTTTGTCATTAAATCACTCCATAATTTAAATACTTTTGGAGTAAATAAATTTTTGTCTTTTGTAGCAATGACAATCAAATTTCCTTCTTCACCAAAATTTTTCAAAAAATGATTATAATCTAAATTAACCTTATCATTTGCAGGAATTAAATTTGCTTCGGTTTGGGTAAACTTTATATTGCTCCATTGAAGCGACATTAGAATTGTAAACAAAACAATTCCACACAACAAGATGATTCTATTTCTAAGAATAATTCGGGCTATAAATTCCCAAAATCCAATACCTAACAACTTTTTCATTTGTTTTTTTAAACGTGTGCAAAGGTAATCAAAGAAGAGAAAATTAATTCATAGAATGATAATTTTTATTCTAATTACATAGATTTTTTATAATTGGCATTAAATTTTTATTACTATTTTTTATCAACTAATAATTTATATATTTGATTTCGTATCTATGCAATGAATTTCCAGCATTAAAGCGATACTTTTTATGATGAAAAATTTTAAAAATTCTATTTTTTATGTTACAATAACTGGAGGTTTTTCAATTATTATCTATTGGATACTTTCTAAAGGTAAAATTTTAGAAGAAGGAAGAGATGTTGTTTTAGTTCCTGTAAAAAACAGTCAATGGATTGAGTTTTTAAATTCAATGTTACACAATTTGCAACATCCGTTAGCGATTTTATTGGGACAAATCATCACTATAATTATTGTTGCTCGTTTTTTTGGGTGGATTTTTAGAAAAATTGGTCAGCCTACCGTTATTGGAGAAATAATTGCAGGTATAGTCCTTGGGCCATCTTTATTAGGAATGTATTTTCCTGAATTTTCATTAGCATTATTTCCAGTTGCTTCTTTAGGGAATTTGCAATTTTTAAGTCAAATTGGACTTATCCTTTTTATGTTTGTCATTGGAATGGAACTTGATCTAAAAGTTTTAAAAAACAAAGCCAATGATGCTGTAGTTATAAGTCACGCTAGTATTGTAATTCCATTTGCTTTGGGTGTTGGTTTGGCCTATTTTGTTTACCATCGTTTTGCTCCTCAAGGGATAGAATTTTTATCTTTTAGTTTGTTTATGGGTATTGCAATGAGTATCACAGCATTTCCAGTTTTAGCTAGAATTGTACAAGAAAGAGGAATACATAAAACCAGATTAGGAACAATTGTAATCACTTGTGCCGCTGCAGATGATATTACCGCCTGGTGTATTCTGGCCGCTGTAATTGCAATTGTTAAAGCGGGTTCGTTTGTGAGTTCATTATATGTCATAGGATTAGCAATTGGTTATGTTGTTATAATGTTATTTGTTGTAAAACCTTTTTTGAAACGTATTGGAGATTTATATAGAACCAAAAACAAGTTGAATAAACCTGTTGTAGCTATATTCTTTCTTACCTTGATTATGTCTTCTTACACGACAGAAATAATAGGTATTCACGCTCTTTTTGGTGCATTTATGACGGGTGCAATTATGCCCGATATTGCTAAATTTAAAGCAATTTTTATAGAAAAAGTAGAAGATGTTTCTGTAATTTTATTACTGCCTTTATTTTTTGTATTTACTGGTTTACGAACACAAATAGGTTTGATAAATGATCCCTTTTTATGGAAAGTTACAGGTTGTATTATTCTAGTTGCAGTTATCGGAAAATTTGTAGGAAGTGCTTTGGCTGCAAAATTTGTTGGTCAGAATTGGAGAGATAGTTTAACCATTGGTGCCTTAATGAATACTCGTGGGTTGATGGAATTGGTAGTCTTAAACATTGGATATGACTTAGGCGTATTGACTTCAGAAATATTTACAATGATGGTCATTATGGCGCTTGTTACAACTTTTATGACTGGTCCAGCTTTAGATTTAATAAACCTTGTTTTTAAAACCAAAGATGCACTAATTCCAGATACCGTTGGAAATGGGAATAAATATAAAATCCTAATATCATTTGGTAATAATGTAAAAGGAAAATCATTATTGAGAATCGCCAATAGCTTGATGAAAAAACAACGCGAAAAATCAAGTATTACAGTAATGCACCTTACAATGAGTGACGAAATGCATTCGTATAATCTAGAAGACTATGAGAGAAAACGATTTTCTCCAATTATAGAAGAGTCTAAACTATTAAAACAAGAAATCACCACTATTTTCAAAGCAACTGTAGATATAGAAACCGATATTGCAGATATTGCCAACCAAGGCGATTATGATTTGTTATTAGTAGGTTTAGGAAAATCAATTTTTGAAGGGACTTTGTTAGGGAAAGTATTAGGATTTACTACAAGAATAATAAATCCTGACCGATTGATTGATAAATTTACTGGTAAAGAAGGTTTGTTCGAAAATTCTCCTTTTGATGAGAGAACACGACAGATAATTTCAAAAACCAAAATGCCTTTGGGAGTATTAATTGATAAAGATTTTCAAAACGTGAATCATGTTTTTGTACCTATGTTTACAC
>JAYTIV010000002.1:0-15660 GCA_043731625.1 Flavobacterium sp.
AAAGTTTTATGATGACAGAAAAAAAGCTGAAAACAAATAGAATCAGAATTTCTTAAAAGTATAAATCCATTCCTAATCGAATGGATTTTTTTATTCAAAAATAATTTTTGATTTATTCCATAAAAAAAACCCTTCATTACTGAAAGGTTTTAATTTAATTAAGAGCCGGCGGAGGGACTCGAACCCACGACCTGCTGATTACAAATCAGCTGCTCTAGCCAACTGAGCTACGCTGGCAGACTCTTTACGGGTGCAAATATAATCTTGAATTTGAATATTCCAAAATATTTTTACACTTTTTTATCTCAAATTCTAATTACAAATTATTGATTTTAGCAACCAACTGATTTGCAGCTTGTTCTAATTCAACATTGATTTGTTTGAAATGTGCTTTTTTATTCTCAACTTTTTTAGCATTTACTTTTGTGATTAAATTATCAAAAGTTGCGATTGCTTCGTCAATTAACTCATTTGAAGTTTCAGTAGGTTTTCCTGTAGTTGACATTTCAAATAAGTAAACCGCTTCTATAATATCTCCTAAAACGTAGTTTATGTCTTTTTTTAAATTCTTAACGTTTGCCATTGTATTCTTGATTTTAATTTTTTATTCGGGTGCAAAAGTACACTAAATCTTTCTATTAAAAACTATTTAATATAAATTTCTAATAGAGAAGCATTTCCAATCAAATTATAATTTCTAATTCTTGCAGGAATCAATACCGTATCGCCTTTCTTATAAGAATAATTTGTTTTTTCAATTTCAATTTCAAAATTACCTTCAGTACACATATACACAGTGAATGTTTCACCAGATTTATTGATACTAATTTTATTATTTAACGGTAAGAAATTGGTTGTGAAATACTGACAATCCACAATTTCGTTAGATTTATTTTCTTCTTTTGAATATTTTTTTTGAGAATTAACTTTGTTATAATTTATTGCATCCAAAGCTAAATCTATGTGCAATTCTCTCTTATTTCCTTTAGCATCTACTCTATCAAAATCATAAATTCTATAGGTTATATCAGATGTCTGTTGAATTTCTGCCACAAGCAAACCTGCACCTATTGCATGTACAGTTCCTGTTTCTAAAAAAAAGACATCCCCTTTTTGTGCTTTTTTAGTATCTAATATATTTAAAAGTGTTTTGTCTTCTAAATTTTTTACATATTCTTCTTTTGAAGATTTTTCTTTGAATCCAACTATTAATTCAGCATCATCATCAGCTTGCATAACATACCACATTTCGGTTTTCCCAAAGGAATTATGGCGTTTTTTTGCTAAAGCATCATTAGGATGTACTTGTATAGATAAATCTTCTCTTGCATCAAGATATTTAAACAATAATGGAAATTGTTTCCCAAAATGTTGATAGACTTCTGTACCTAAAATTTCGTTTGGATATTGGTCTATAAGTTCTGTTAATGATTTTCCTTTTAAATCACCATTTGCAACAACACTTACATCGCCATCAACTGTAGATAATTCCCAACTTTCACCAGTAATATTAGAATTTATTGGTTTGTTTAGTATTGTTTCTAATTTTGTTCCTCCCCAAATTCTTTCTTTCAATATTGGGTTAAATTGTAATGGATATAGTTTCATTTTTAATTTCTTTTTTGCAAATATTCAAAAAACTAAAATTGTTTTTTAATACTTATCTATCAATAACTTATTATTTTAGTTCCAAAACAAAAAAGTTACGACGAACTGTAATTATTGCATTTTTTTGACTATTTCAATTGCTTTTGGAATATGACTTGTTGCTATCATACTATCAAAAATAAGTACAATTTTTCCAGTTTTATCAACTACATATGTCACTCTACCTGGAAGTAAACCAAATAAATTGGAAGGTACACCAAATAGGGTTCTTAATTTTTTATTAGAATCTGATAAAAGTATAAATGGTAGTTTATATTTTGTACTGAAATTACTATGAGATGCTACACTATCACTACTGATACCGATAACTTCTGCCCCAAAATCTTTAAAATCTTCATAATGATCTCTAAAACTACAAGCTTGAGCTGTACATCCTGGTGTATTATCTTTTGGATAAAAATAAATTACTAAGGGTTGCTTTCCTATAAAATCTTTGCTGTCAAATTCTTTACCATTGGTATTTCTTGCTGTAAAATTTGGTATTGTATCACCTATTTTTAATGCCATTAGTTTCCTTTGTATGTTACAAAATTTCTTGGTGTTTCATAGAGAACAATCTCCAAATCATATCCAGTTTTTATTCTTTTTCTGATTTTTTCCCAAATCACTACTACTATATTCTCAGCTGTTGGGTTTAAGTCTAAAAATTCAGGAACATCCAAATTCAAATTTTTATGATCAAATTGGTCTTCTATTTCTTGTTTTATAATGTCAGACAATATTTTTACATCCATTACAAATCCAGTTTCTTTATCAATTTCGCCTGTAACACTTGCTATCATTTCATAATTGTGTCCGTGATAATTGGGATTATTACACTTCCCAAAAACGGCATTGTTTTGTTCCATTGACCAATCTTTTCGATACAATCGATGTGCTGCATTAAAATGCGCTTTTCTGGAAATAGTTACTTTCATTTTGGATTTTTGTTTTTTTTTTAAATCTTGTGATCTTCTAAATAATGATAAAATTTATCGAAAATTATCTTAAACCAAATCGTATAAATTTCAGGATGTACTATCATATCTGTTTTTACATCTTCAATCTTCATCCATTTCCAATCTTCAACTTCATCTGTATTTATGTTTGGTTCATCATTAAAATAACCAATCATTACATGATCTAGTTCATGTTCTGTCAATCCATTATCAAAAGGGGCTTTGTATATAAAATGAAACAACTCTTTAAGCTCGGTTTCAAATCCCATTTCTTCATGCAATCTCCTTTTTCCGGCTTGAATATTTGTTTCTCCTTTGCGTTGATGACTACAACAAGTGTTCGTCCATAGCATTGGTGAATGGTATTTTTGATGTGCACGCTGTTGCAACATGATTTCGTTTTTACTATTTAAAATAAAAATCGAAAAGGCACGATGCAAAATTGCTTTTTCGTGTGCTTCAAGTTTATTCATCAAGCCAATTGGCTTATCAAGCTCGTTTACTAAGATTACTTGTTCTTCCTTCATAGATTATTTATACTTGTCAAAAATACAAAAAAACCTTAGGATTTTTTCGCTATTTTTTATTTGTGAAAAGTTTAACTTGTGTTTGATAGCCTCATATTAACATAAAATCTAATTTTGAATGATTATAAATAATTTGTTAATCTTATTATAAATAAAACTGTTTTGCAATCTAGTTGACATTTCACAACGTATATGTAAATGTAAATTTGTATTAAATTAACTCAAAAACATTATGCAAAAATCTAGAAATATCTTTTATCTATTAATTTTGTTTCCACTATTTATGATAAATGCGTGTGGACAAAACAATCCTAAAACAAATTCAGCTCAAAAAACATTAGTTATGGAAAATGTAATTTCTAAACCCGAAAACCCGTATTACTCAAATTCTGATACCAAAAAACTAGTTCTATCTGATGAAGAATGGAAAAAAATTCTACCCGAAGATCTGTATCAAGTAGCACGACACGCAGATACAGAAAGAGCTTTTACAGGGAGAATGTGGAATTCTGAAACCAAAGGAACATATTATTGTGCTGCTTGCGGCAACAAACTTTTTAAATCTGACCAAAAATTTGTAAGTAGTTGTGGTTGGCCAAGTTTTTTTGAACAAGAAAATAAAGAAAGCATCATATTTAAAGATGATAATTCATTCGGGATGAAACGCACAGAAGCACTTTGCGGAAGATGCAATAGTCATTTAGGACACTTATTTGATGATGGTCCAGAACCAACCGGAAAAAGATACTGTATGAATGCCGTTTCTTTAGATTTTGTTCCAGAAAATAGTATAGCACAAAGTAATCAAAATACTGAAACAATTGTGCTTGGTGGTGGATGTTATTGGTGTGTTGAAGCAGTTTACGAAAATTTAAATGGTGTAAAATCTGTAGTTTCGGGTTTTGCAGGCGGAAAAGTAGAAAACCCAACTTATAAAGAAGTTTGTACCGGAAATACTGGTGCTGCAGAAGTTGTTGAAATTACTTATGATAAATCTGTTACTAATTTAGACGAAATTTTTAAAGTGTTTTTTACGGTACATGATCCTACAACTTTGAATCGTCAAGGTGCTGATGAAGGCACACAATATCGTTCTGTGATTTTTTATAAAAACGAGGACCAAAAAAAAGCAGCTGAAAGTATTATTAATGAATTGAATGCTTCAAATGTATATTCCAGCAAAATTGTTACCACTTTAGAACCTTTTACCAAATTTTATAAAGCAGAAGATTACCACCAGAATTATTACCAAAACAATAAAAGTCAACCTTATTGTCAAATGGTTATTCAGCCTAAAATTGAAAAATTCGAGAAGGTTTTTAAAGATCGATTGAAAAAGAAAAAGTAACTGCTTCTATAGATTAATGTAAAACACAGATTTCACTAACTAACACAGATTATATCTGAGCAAATTTGTAAAATCTGTGTTTTTTTTGTTACTTCCCTATGGTAAAACAAATCAGTTTTTTACAATATATAATCTGTATTAATAAAATTAGATTCCTTACTATTTAATAACGCTTGTAAGATTTCATTGTTATAAGCATTGTCTTTAGATGCTACAAAAGTTCGAATAGAAAACGAACGCAAGGCATCATGAATGCTCAAAGTTCCTACTGCTGAATCTTTTCTGCCTGTAAACGGATACACATCTGGTCCGCGCTGGCAAGAACTATTCAAATTTACGCGACATACTAAGTTAACCAAAGTATCTATAAGTGGCGCAATCGTTTTTATGTCTCTGCCAAACAAACTTACTTGTTGTCCGTAATTAGATTCTGCCATATCATTCAATGGTTCTTGAATATCTTTGAATGATAAAATTGGAACTACTGGACCAAATTGTTCTTCATGATACACACGCATTTCTTTATTTATTGGAAATAAAACAGCAGGAAAAATATAATTTTCAGAGTGTTTTCCTCCTTTATTATTAATGATTTTTGCGCCTTTGCTCGTTGCATCATCAATCAATTCTTGAATATAAGCTGGTTTGTCTACTTCAGGTAATGGAGTTAAGAAAACGCCTTTCTCCCAAGGATTTCCAAAAGTTAATGCATCTACTTTTTCTGAAAAACGTTTATTGAATTCGTCAGCAATTGATTCGTGAACATATAAAATTTTCAATGCTGTACAACGTTGACCATTAAATGATAATGTACCTGCAACGCATTCTTGAATTGCCAAATCTAAATCGGCATCAGGTAAAATAATGGCTGGATTTTTAGCTTCTAAACCTAAAATTAATCGCAATCTGTTTTTATTTGGATGTTGATCTTGTAATGCAATTGCCGATTTGCTGTTTCCAATCAAAGCCAAAACTGCAACTTTACCTGATTTCATAATTGGCGACGCAACATCTCTACCTCTACCGTAAACAATATTAATAACACCTTTTGGGAAACTACTTCTAAATGCTTCAAGCAATGGAGAAATTAGTAAAACGCCATGTTTTGCTGGTTTGAAAATTACTGTATTTCCCATTATAATTGCCGGAATTAATAATGAAAACGTTTCGTTTAATGGATAATTATATGGACCAAGACACAAAACTACTCCAAGTGGACCGCGCCTAACCATAGCATTTACGCCTTGACTTTTAGTAAATCGTGCATTGCTTCTATCTAGTTCTTTGTAATCTTCAATTGTATCATAAATATAATCCACTGTTCTATCAAACTCTTTTTCCGAATCGGATAATGATTTTCCAATTTCCCACATTAAAAATTTTACCACTTCGCTACGAGTAGCTTTCATTTGTGAAACAAAATTTTGCATGCATTTAATTCGGTCAATAACTTTCATTGTTGGCCATAAACCTTGTCCGTTGTTAAAAGCTTCAAAAGCAGCAATTGTAACTTCATTGGCTTCAGCTTCGCCCATAGTTGGAATAGTTCCTAATAAAGTTTGAGAATATTTTTTAGTTGAAGAAATAGTAGAATATACATCAGAGCTTCTGCCTTCCCATTTTTTTAATTCACCATTTACTAAATAAGTCTCTTGTTTTAGTGGTGAAGTGATTTTAAATTCGTCTGGAATTAAATTCATTGTTTAGAGTTAAGTATTAACAATTGTTAAAGTAATAATTTACAATTTTCATGTAAATTTATAAATAAAAATTAAAGAACTGTTTAATTTTTAATATATTTTATTAAACAAAAAATTATGCATAAATTAAACATCATGTTATCCTATTTTTATAATTTTTTTTTAAGCAAAAAAGTCAAAGAAAAGAGTGAGATAATTACTGTTTACATTGCAATTATTAGTTTTCTTTTGCACTTATTGCTAATTGGCCTAGTAAATTTAGATATAATTAAAATTTCTAGCCATTCTGAATTATTACACAATCCAATTTCAGCCATTTATACTCCTTTTTCCTTTGTACTTATTTATGAAGTTTATTTATTGCTATATTATTTACCAAAATCAACCTCGATTTATATTGGTAAACAATATGAAATAATTTCACTAATTGTTATTAGAAGAATTTTTAAAGATTTATCACATTTAGAATTCTCCTCAAATTGGTTTGCAATTCAAAATGATGTTTTATTTACAATTGATTTAATTGCCATACTCATAATGTTTTTTTTAATATACATTTTTTACAAATTAGTAAAAGATGGCAGTTCGAATGCAAGCCAAATATTAAACCCTGAAATTGTAAAATTTATTCATTTAAAGAAAATTGTGGCTACATGTCTTGTACCTGTTTTATTAATTTTATCAGTTTACAGTCTCGGACACTGGTTTTATGAGAATTTATTTAGAGTGAGTAAAATTGTAACAGAAATTAAAGACATCAATAAAATATTTTTTGATGATTTTTTTACTATACTAATTCTAGTTGATGTTTTACTATTATTATTTTCTTTTTTACACTCAGATGAATTTAAAAGGGTAATCAGAAATTCTGGCTTTATAATTTCAACCATTTTAATTAAGTTGTCTTTTAGCACTGAGGGAATAATGAATATCATCCTAATTGTAATAGCAATAGTATTTGGTGTTATACTTTTGAAGATTCATAATTTATACGATAACATTGAAAAATAATATTCATTTAAAGTGAACTTTTTTCAAAACCTCAGCGATTTTCAAAGCACATTTCTCACCATCTATAGCTGCTGAAATAATTCCGCCTGCATAACCTGCACCTTCACCGCAAGGATATAACCCTTGTATTTGAAGATGTTCTAGAGTATCATTGTCTCTTGGAATTCGAACTGGAGAGGAAGTTCTACTTTCTGGAGCATGAAGTATGGCTTCGTTTGTCATATATCCACGCATAGCTTTTCCAAATTCTAGAAATCCTTCGCGCATAATTTGTGTTAAAAATCCTGGAAAAACTTGTCCCATTTCTACTGATGTAATTCCTGGCACATAGGATGTTTTTGGGATAGATGCTGAAATTTTGTTTTGAGTAAAATCGACCATTCTTTGTGCAGGAACTTTTTGTGTTTCACCAGCCAAATGCCAAGCTTTTTGTTCTATTGATTTTTGAAATTCCATTCCAGCAAGAGCACCAAATTTTGCAAATGGTTTGAAATCTTCAAGTTTTAATTCAACAACAATTCCAGAGTTGGCAGTACTTTGATCTCTTTTTGATGGCGACCAACCATTGGTAACCACTTCGCCTGGACTTGTAGCACAAGGAGCAATTACGCCACCAGGACACATACAAAAAGAATACATCCCACGACCGTTTACTTGTTTCACAATTGAATATGGTGCTGGAGGCAAATAATCACCTCGAAAATCGCAAGAATATTGAATTTTATCAATCAATTCTTGTGGATGTTCTGCTCTTACTCCTATTGCAAAAGGTTTTGCTTCAATAAAAATCTTTTTTCTATCTAATAATTCGAAAATATCACGAGCTGAATGTCCTGTAGCAAGAATGACTTTATTGGCCAAAATTGAATCTCCTTTTTGAGTAACAATCCCTTGAATTTCATTGTTTTTTATAATAAAATCAGTTACACGAGTTTCAAATAATACTTGTCCTCCACATTCAATAATTTTATCTCTTATATCTTGGATAATTTGAGGTAATTTATTTGTCCCGATATGTGGATGTGCTTCTACCAAAATATCTGGAGTTGCTCCAAATGCGACCAACAATTGTAATATTCTATCTACATCACCACGTTTTTTTGAACGCGTATATAATTTTCCGTCAGAATATGTTCCTGCTCCACCTTCACCAAAACAATAATTAGAATCTTCGTTTACAATATGATCAACATTTATGGCTTTCAAATCACGACGACGACCACGAACATCTTTTCCTCTCTCAATAACAATTGGTTTTAACCCTAATTCTATAAGCTGTAAAGCTGCAAAAAGACCAGCTGGACCTGCACCAATTATTATTACTTCTTGGCTATTTATAACATTTTTATATTCTGGAAGTTCAATTTTTTGTTCTAAAATAGCATCACCTTCAAAAAAAACGGTGCCTTTTATATTGTATTTAATTGCTTTTTGTCGTGCATCAATAGAACGTTTATGGACAACTACTTTTTTGATTTCGTTAGTTGAAATATTAAATAATTTAGCTACATATTCATTGAGCAAATTTTCATTTGCTGCTATTTCTGGAGTAACTTGAATTTGTAGTTCGCGAGGCATTTTGTATTTTTTAGCAAACTTAAACTACTATTTTCAATTAAAGAAATAAAAAAAGGTTTAGCATAAACTAAACCTCTTTCAAAATTGAAAATTGAAAATTTATTTTTTGATAAATTTATAATTCAACACATTATTTTTGACAACAATTTTAACTAAATATACTCCAGAATTCATATCTGAAACCGAAATAGATTGTGTTGTAGATGTTGGTTTTATATCTTTTACTAAAGTTCCGTTTATTGCATATATAGCAATAGATTCTATCGTTTCTAGACTTTGATTTTGAATATTCAAAACATCATAAGCAGGATTTGGAAACATTTCTATAGAAGTGCTTAATTGATTTGTAGTAACTCCAAGCGCAACACCCATTTCTAAATAATCTGCAATACTATTATTATTGGTATCATCATTTG
The DNA here is from genome assembly GCA_043731625.1 of Flavobacterium sp. Taxonomy (GTDB): domain Bacteria; phylum Bacteroidota; class Bacteroidia; order Flavobacteriales; family Flavobacteriaceae; genus Flavobacterium. The sequence continues at coordinate 9,187 of JAYTIV010000002.1, forward strand.
CTGGATTTCCGTCACCATCATAATCTTCAACAAAAGTTAGAACACCATCACCATCATCATCATTGTCTAAATAATTAGGAATTGTATCATTATCGGTATCCATAAGAGAATTTGAATTTCTTCCGAACACATATTCAAGATTGGTTAATATCAAATCACCATCGTCATCATTGTCTAAATAATTTGGAACTCCATCTTCATCTGTATCATCATTGGCTAGATTGCCGTCATTATTTATATCTTCCAATGCAGTTTCAACGGTATCATTATCTGCATCAATACTACAATCAACAACACTTAAAACAATTGATTTTAATTGACCTCCACCAACTGAATATATCGTTTGTGGATTTGTAGAATTTGTATAATTTGTTGGCAAAGGATTGGATTGATTTTGAAGATCTAACATTGATGCGTAAAAACTTGAACCAGAAGGAACTGCTACAACATTTAAATTAAAATTGGCAAATCCATCTGTATTATCATCACAAATGGCATAGGGATAATTCACATAATATCCTGAACGTGAAAAACGCCAACCTTCGTGAAATGCTGTCCAAATACCCGTATTTCTATTTGTAGGTGTGATGCCTAAATCTCCGTTTAAATTGGTAATCCCAGTTACTGTTCTACCAGTATTCCAGTTTGAACACACTTGCTTGTCTATTAATTGAACTTCGATAATATTTGAAGTTTCTCTAAGAATTATTTGAAAACTACTATGACTATCAGCACAAGCAAATAAGGAATTATTTAAATAATTTATAATAAATTTTCTATAAGGTGCTGTGCCATAAACTCCATATGATATTGTTCCTTGTGCATTGCTGTTATTTAAATCGTGATAAGCTCCAAAAATTGCATTTTTTACTGGGAAACTAACATTTGGTATAGTTTGAGAAAAGGCAAATGGCGAACTTGAATTTGCAGATGTTGATCTAAAATCAATATACCCGTTTGTGCTTACAACAATTTGGTCGTAAGTAATGCCATAAAAATCAAACCCAAAAGGCAAAGTAATTAATGGAGAATTCATATCATCCATTGTACTTAAAGGCGCTAATGATCCTGAATATTGTTGAAAAGGAATTGAAGTTACAGCATAATTACTTTGAGAATTTACAATATAAGAAGTCATTAAAACAATTAAAAAAAAGTATTTTTTTATCATAATAAATAATTAAAAAGTTAGTTTTGTTTTAACAAATATAAATAATATTTAATATCTAAATAATTGATTTTTAAAAAGTTCAATTTATTTTATAAAATTTCCTCAATCAAAATGTCACGAAAAATTAAACTTATATGGGATTTTAAAGGTGAAGTTTCTGCAAAAACGGCTGAACATCACGAAATACATTTGAAAGAATATATAAAATCAGAAGAGATTTCTTTAAATATTACTGGTTTTGAAGTTATAAACCAAATGCACGCCATTGCATTTATGGTTGTATCTGAAGAAAATATGATACTCGTTCGTGATGCCTTGAAACCACACCGAGGAGAAGTTTATTCGGTCTAGAATAAAAAAAAGGATAATTTAACAATTGCAAATTATCCTTTTTTGATTAATTAGCTACTTCGCTAATAAATTTTATTCTCATAAATCGTAATTCGTTGATATCGTATTCGCCATCAAATTCTTTTAGAGCATCTTCGATATTATCTGATTCTGATTCCATAAAATAATCGTGTATTTCTTCTTGTTGATCATCATCAAGCATTTCATCAATCCAATATTTGATATTGAGTTTGGTTCCAGAATAAACAATTTGCTCCATTTCTTTAATCAAAGCATCCATATTCATTCCTTTTGCTTTTGAAATATCTTCTAAAGAAAGTTTTCTATCAATATTTTGAATAATGTATAATTTATTGGCAGAATTTGCACCTGTAGATTTAACAACTAAATCATCTGGACGAATAATATCATTTTCTTCTACATACCTATTGATTAACTCAATAAAAGCGGCTCCATATTTTTTGGCTTTACCTTCTCCAACTCCGTGAATATTGATTAATTCATCCATAGAAATTGGATATTTTAATGCCATATCTTCAAGCGAAGGATCTTGGAAAACTACAAATGGTGGTACACCCAATTTTTTAGAAACTTTTTTACGCAAATCTCTAAGCATACTCATTAAAGCTTCGTCAGCAGTTCCAGAAGATTTTGCGGCTGTAACAATTGCTTCATCTTCGGTTTCATTGTATTCGTGATCCTCAGACATCATAAATGATACAGGATTTTTTATAAAATCTAAGCCTTTTTCTGAAACTTTTAAAATTCCATAAGTTTCGATATCTTTTGTCAAAAGACCATCTACTAAAACTTGTCGTATTAACGCCATCCAATAACGTTCTTCAAAATCAGATCCTTTACCAAAGAAAGGCTGAGTATCTGTTCTGTATGCTTTTATCATTGCGTTTACACGACCAATTAAGGTATAAATGACTTCTTTTGATTTATATAAATATTTAGTATCTCTAACTGTTTCTAACAATTTGACAACTTGATCTTTTGCCTCGACTTTTGTTTTTGGATTTCGCACATTATCATCCATATCTGCACCATCACCTGTCTCGCCATCAAATTCTTCACCAAAATAATGCAATAAAAACTTTCGTCTTGATATTGAGGTTTCAGCATAAGCAACCACTTCTTGGAGTAATGCAAAGCCAATTTCTTGTTCAGCAACAGGTTTGCCAGACATAAATTTTTCTAATTTTTCTACATCTTTATAAGAATAATAAGCCAAACAATGACCTTCTCCTCCATCTCTTCCTGCTCTACCTGTTTCTTGATAATAACTTTCTAATGATTTTGGTATATCATGGTGAATTACAAAACGCACATCTGGTTTATCGATTCCCATTCCAAATGCAATCGTTGCTACAACTACATCTACATCTTCCATAAGAAACATATCTTGATGTTTTGCTCTGGTTTTTGCATCCAATCCTGCATGATAAGGCACAGCGCTAATTCCGTTTACTTGAAGAACTTCGGCAATAGCTTCTACTTTTTTTCGGCTCAAGCAATAAATAATTCCAGATTTTCCTTTATGTTGTTTGATAAAACGAATAATATCTGATTCAATATTTTTGGTTTTGGTACGCACTTCATAATATAGATTTGGTCTATTGAAGGATGCTTTGAAAGTTGTAGCATCAGACATATCTAAATTTTTCAGAATATCTTCTTGTACTTTTGGTGTTGCTGTTGCTGTCAATCCTATAACTGGAACATCACCAAGTTGCTTGATAATGTTTTTTAAGTTTCTGTATTCGGGTCTAAAATCGTGTCCCCATTCAGAGATACAATGCGCTTCATCAATAGCTACAAAAGAAATAGGCACTGTTTGCAAAAAAGTAACATATTCTTCTTTTGTCAAAGATTCTGGAGCTACGTATAATAATTTTGTTAGACCAGAGGTAATATCTTTTTTTACTTGTGCAATTTCTGTTTTGGTGAGTGATGAATTTAACACGTGTGCAATTCCGTCTTGTGAAGAAACACTCCTAATTGCATCAACTTGATTTTTCATTAAAGCTATTAATGGAGAAACAACAATCGCTGTTCCGATTTGAACTAACGAAGGTAATTGATAACATAATGATTTACCTCCACCGGTAGGCATAATCACAAATGTATTTTGCTTTGCTAATATACTTGTTATGACTTGTTCTTGTAAACCTTTAAATTGGTTGAAACCAAAATACTTTTTTAGTTCTTTGTGTATGTCAATTTCGTTTGAATTCATTCTTTATTAATGGTATTTTGTATAAATTTGCACAACATAAAGATACAAATTTCTTTTACACATACAAATTTTATAACATTCTGTTTTGATAAATATAGAAAACATTTTGGTAACTGCCAAAAAAACAATACTTTCCGAGAGTGAATCTATCAAAAAACTAGCTGATTTTCTTGATACTACCTTCGCCGAAGCTACCGAAACCATCTATAATTCTAAGGGAAGATTAATTATTACAGGAATTGGAAAAAGTGCAATTATTGCTCAAAAAATAGTTGCGACAATGAATTCAACTGGAACTCCTTCACAATTTCTACATGCTTCTGAAGCTATTCATGGTGATTTGGGTATGGTTCAAAAAGAGGATGTAATTATTTGTATTTCTAAAAGTGGAAATAGTCCAGAAATAAAAGTATTGGTTCCTATTTTGAAAAATTTTGGTAATACTTTAATTGCTATTACTGGAAACATGACTTCTTTCCTAGCAAAAAATTCAAATTTTGTTTTAAATACTACTGTAGATTCTGAGTCTTGTCCAAATAATTTGGCACCAACCAATAGTACAACAGCACAATTAGTTCTTGGTGATGCAATTGCAATATGTTTGATGGAGATGCGAAATTTCAAACCCGAGGATTTTGCAAAATATCATCCTGGTGGTTCTTTAGGTAAAAAATTATTACTGAGAGTTAAAGATATGTTAGAAAATTCTTTAAAACCAATGGTTGATCCTGATACTCCATTCAAAAAAGTTATTTTTGAAATCTCAGAAAAACGTCTTGGTGTAACCGCAGTTGTAGAAAATAATAAAGTTATCGGAATTATTACTGATGGTGACATTAGACGAATGCTTAACGATAGAGAATCGATAACAAATGTTACAGCAAGAGAAGTAATGACAAAAAACCCAAAAATGATTCAATCTACAGATATGGTTGTAGATGCCTTTAATATTATGGAAGATTTTGCCATAACACAATTAGTAGTAGTTGATAATGGTGAATATAAAGGTGTTTTGCATTTGCATGATATTTTAAAAGAAGGAATTGTATAATGGCAAAGAAGAACTTGAGTGAAATGTCTTTTTTAGATCATCTTGAGGAATTAAGATGGTTATTAGTTCGAAGTACCATTGCTGTTTTGATTATGGCTATTTTTACTTTCTTTTTTAGTGATTATATTTTTGATGAATTAATTTTTGGACCTACACACGCCAATTTTATTACTTATCGCTTTTTTTGTGATTTATCACACCAATTAGGTTTTGCAGATAGTATATGTGTCACCGAAATGCCCTTTATTATTCAAAATACTAATATGGAAGGCCAGGTAACTATATTAATTTGGACATGTATTACTGCAGGTTTCATATTAGGTTTTCCTTATATTCTTTGGGAATTATGGAAATTTATTAGTCCTGCTTTATATGAAAAAGAACGAAAAAATGCAAAACTTTTTATTTTTATAGCCTCTTTATTATTCTTTATTGGTGTATTATTTGGTTATTTTATAATTGTTCCAATGTCGGTTAATTTTTTTGCTACTTTTTCGATTAGTACTGTAATCAAAAATGAATTTAACATTGATTCCTATATTAGTTTAATAAAAACATCTGTAATTGCTTGCGGATTATTTTTTGAACTACCAATCATAATTTATTTTCTTACCAAATTAGGGTTAGTAACACCTCAATTTTTAAGAAAATATTGGAAATATGCTGTAATAATTATACTCATTGTAGCAGCGATAGTAACTCCACCAGATGTTGTAAGTCAGGTAATTGTTGCTATACCAATGTTATTAATCTATGAAGCAAGTATATTGATCTCAGTATTTGTACACAAAAAACAACTAAAAGAAAATGGCTGATATTGTAAAAGAATTTAATGATTATCGTTCTAAAATGAACGAAAAATTATTGGCAGATAACAACAAAGTTATCAAACGTATTTTTAATTTAGATACTAATACCTATGCTGAAGGTGCACTAGATACTAGAACCAAAGAGTTGTTAGGACTTGTTGCTTCTGCTGTTTTGAGATGTGATGATTGTATCAAATACCATCAGGAAACTTGTTATAAATTGGGAGTGACAAAAGAAGAAATGATGGAAACAATGAGTGTTGCCACTCTTGTTGGAGGTACAATTGTAATTCCGCATTTACGTAGAGCTTATGAATTTTGGGAAGCTCTAGAAAACAATTAAATATAATAATATTTTTTCTTCAATAAATTTAAAGACGTAATAATATGTTAATTCATTTATCAGATTGATTAATTTTAATTTAATTTGTTTCAAACAAAAAATAAAATTTGAGATAGTTTTTATTAACCTCATATTCAAATACCTAATCATCTAATTTAACAATGATTTTAAGAGCAGAAAATTTAGTAAAAACCTATAAAGGTCGTAGTGTTGTAAGAGGCATTTCGGTAGAAGTAAATCAAGGTGAAATTGTTGGGCTTCTTGGTCCAAATGGTGCTGGAAAAACGACTTCTTTTTATATGATTGTAGGTTTAGTAAAACCAAATTCGGGTAATATCTATCTTGATGATTTGAATATTACTGATTTTCCTATGTATAAAAGAGCGCAAAAAGGTATTGGATATTTGGCTCAAGAAGCTTCTGTTTTTAGAAAATTGAGTATCGAAGATAATATTCTAAGTGTACTACAACTAACTAGTCATTCAAAAGAAGAACAAATTGCAAAAA
>JAYTIV010000003.1:0-6134 GCA_043731625.1 Flavobacterium sp.
ACTAGTTTTACGCATTCAAGTTTAAATGCATAATCATACTTTACTTTTCTTTCCATAAAAATACCCCCAAATAGTGTCTAACTTTTTGGGGGCAGTCTAGTTAGCTATCGGGTTTTTTTTAAATCTATAATTAACTTAATTCTGAACTTTGATTTCAAACATTTTATCCCAATTTTTGCCTGTTACAAAAATGGTTTTTGTTTTTGGGTTATAAGCGATACCATTCAACACTTCTGCTTCTGAATTTTTCACTTGTTTTCTCAAATCAGATAAATTCAAAACCGCTTCAACAGATCCGCTAATTGGATTGATAATAGCTATAGCATCTTTTTGCCAAATATTTCCATAAATTTTCCCATCAATCCATTCCAATTCGTTGATGCTTTTTATTTTACTACTTTCTGTATAAACATTGATATAGTCTATCATTTTTTGAGTTTCTGGATTCATTTTCCAAATTTTTTCAGTACCATCAGATTGATAGATAAATTGGCCATCATTTGTCATTCCCCAACCTTCGATTTTTTTATCATAATCAAAAGTTTTTAATTTTTTTATAGTGTTGGCGTCATAAATAAATCCGACTCCTGATTGCCATGTTAATTGGTAGGTTTTATTATTTATAGTAGTTATTCCTTCTCCAAAATATTGTGCATCAATATCTATTTGTTTGAAAACTTTCCCCGTTTTATAATCAAATTTCTTAAAATAGGAAGCCCCTTTTTGACCAGTACTTTCCATTAAAGTGTCTCTATAAAATTCTAATCCTTCTGTGAAAGCTTTTACATCATGAGGATAAGTATTTACTATAGTATAAGTTAATAATTTAGGTTGAATATCAGAAACTAATTCCACTCTAGCAGTTGTTTCTGCCGAATCACCTTCAAAATAAACTAACGCTTTCAAGTTCTGATAGCCTAATTTTTTATCTTTAAAACTATAATTTGTTTTTTTAGATCCTTTAACAGAGCTGATTTTTATGTCGTTTATATAATAAATAATACTATCTATTTTCAAGTTTTGTGCATTGGTTAAACCTAAAGAAATTGATTCTGAGGGTTTGTATTGTTCTTTAAAACTTGAAGAATCAAAGCTAAAAAGGTTTTCTTTATCTTTTATTGTATTGTTACAAGAAGAAATAACAAGTCCTAATAAAATGAAAGTTAATACGTTATGGTTTTTCATTATTAAAAATTTAAAGTTGCAATATACAATAGTAATTTTTCTGTTGCAAGAATATAAAAAGATACTATCTTTGCATCGGCAAGTCCTACACGACCAGCTCCTGCAAAATCCTCCAGGATGGGAACATAGCAAAGGTATGTGGTTGAGCGGTGCGATGTAGGTCGCTTGCCATTTTTTAGAAAAAGTAACATCTTCCAATTGGAAGATTTTTTTATTTATAGACAAAAAAAAGGTGCTTCAATTGAAGCACCTTTTTTAATTGTATAGCACGATATTATTTTACAATCAATTTTGTAGTATAACCAGAATTTGTTCTTATAAAATAAACACCAGATTTAAATTCTTTAGTATCAATAGTTTTTGTGTTTTTTGCAGTCAAAATTAATTTTCCTAATACATCAAAAACTTGAACATCTTGAACTTTGTTAAAAGTAACCACTTCTTTATTTGAAGGGTTAGGATAAACTGTAAATGAATCTTGATTTTTTACAAAACTTGTATTAGCCAAAGTTGTAGCTGCAGTTACAGTAACCATATCATATCTAGTAACTCCTGTTCCGTCGTATAAAGATGTAGCAGTAGAAGCTAAATAATCTCCAACAGTTGGGTCAAATGCACCCACAATTCTAAAAGCTACATTTGGATTATTGTCAAGTGCTGTAGCATCAATTAAATCTACAGTTCTTAAATTATACCAGATATCTCCCGTTCCTGTAGCAGCAGGTGTAAATGTAAATGTTTTTCCAAATACCCATACTGGATTTGCAACACTACTATTTGTTGTAAATTGAACTACGTAGGTGTTTCCAGCTTTATTACTCAATCTTTGATCAAAGCGTAATGTTATATCTGCATAACCAACTGTGCTTACATTTATTTGAATTCCTCGTTGTCTGTCTTCGGTACCTAAAGGTGCATAATTAGTAACAGCCCAAGCAAGATTTGGTGGATTTGTCGTTATTGGATCAGAACTTCCTATTCCAGTAGCATTTACACCAGCAGCAAATGGTATTACAGAAGTTGAAACACCTATTAAACTAATTGTTCCTGTTCCTGTAGAAGGTGTTGGTGAAACAGCACCACCAGGAACAGAATTGGCATCTGCACCATTAAAATTCCATTGAGCAATTGTAGTTTGACTCCAAGAATTAATTGAAAAAAACAAAGCAATGATTGCTGTTTTTATAAAAGTGTAATTTGATTTCATAATTTTTACCTTAATTTATTTTATTTACAAAATTATTAATTTTAATTGATTTCAAATAGTGATGCCGATATATAACCTAGAAAATAGATTAAAGTCACTTATTGTATTACTTATTAAATATACATAAAATAGTTTGATTTTAATAAAACAATAAAACGAATGTTAATAAGATTTTTTATATCTACTTAAAATTACTTTTTTCTATTAAATAATACACTATTTAATCGATGAAAAGTTAACTATTATCGACCATTTGCGTATTAGTAATTGGTTAACAATTAGTTAATGTAAATTGTTAAAATTGACTAAAAAATTATATATTTTTGTACTAAACAAATTATAAAATAAAATTTATGAAATCAATTTTACAACAAACTTTTGTAAAGACATTTTTGGTATTCCTGCTGATGATGTCTTTTGTTGATGTAGATGCCCAAACGACGGTATCGTACACTGCAATGACTACAATTACTTGTCCTGCAACACCAGTTGCGACAATTTCTGCCCCACCTACAGGGTTAACATTTTCACAATTTTCTAGAGGAGCAGGTGTTACTTGTAGTGCCGCTGGAGGTAGTATTTCAGGTTCGGGTTTTAACAACACTCTAGCTAATAATATTACTAATAGTAAATGGTATACTTTTTCTATAACTAGTGATGCTTCTACATCATTTACATTAAATAGTTTGAGTATTGTTTCTAGAGTTAGTAGTATAACTGGTGCTCCAACTGTTTCTGTACAATATAGTATAGGAGCAGGCGCAAAAACAGCCATTGGTACTTATACACCAACAACATCAGCGGCGACTTATACGATCACACCAGGTGCAGCTATTGCGGTTGGATCAGGTCAAGTATTAAATATTTTTGTTATTCCAGTTGGATTGACGGCAGGAACTACTACATGTAGAGTTGAAAATAATACATCGGCAAATGTTACTGCTTCTGCTGCAGGACCGACGGTTACTACTACGGCTGCTACAGCAATCACAACTACTACTGCAACTTTAAATGGTACTATAAATGCAAATGGTGTTTCTACTGCAGCTTCTTTTGATTATGGATTATCAACAACCTATTCAAACAATACTGCTGGAACACCTTCGCCTATAACTGGAAGTACGTCAACGGCTATTTCTGGATCGGCATCTGGTTTGACAGCAAATACGCAATATAATTTTAGAGCAGTTGGTACTGTTAGTGCTGTTAACACTAATGGTTCAAACTTAACTTTTTATACTTTAGCCAATGTGCCAAATGCACCAACAGTTTTAAATCCTACAACTAGTTCTTTGGATGTTACTATTGGAAGCGGTGATGGTAATCCTGCAAATACAACTTATGCAATACAAGTAAATGCTGGAAATTATGTTCAAGCTGATGGTTCTGTAGGAGCAACAACTGTGTATCAAACTGCAGCTATTTGGGGTACCAAAACAGTAACAGGATTGACTTCAGATACACCTTATTCTTTTAGAGTATATGCTAAAAATGGTGGTAATGTTGTAACAAATTTTGGTGCAACAACTACTTTGAGTACAGCACCTATTATTACTCCTTCTTTAACTGGCGGTTTATTGACCGGTTTTGGAAATGTGTGTGTTAATACTTCATCAACTCCAAATAGTTTCACTTTAACAGGGTCAAATTTAGATGGTTCTGCTGTTACTGTTGGCCCATTATCAGGGTATACATTTGATAACGGAAGTGGTTATGGTTCTACTGTTGTTATTTCAGGATACGGTACTGCAATTTCTACTTCAATTAATGTAATATTTACTCCTTCACTTGTACAATCTTATAATGGCAATATTCCAGTTTCTGGAGGTGGAGCACCAAGTATAAATGTAGCTGCATCAGGAACAGGTGTTAATACTCCTGCAACTGTAACAACTGGGTCTAGTTCATCAATAACTACAACAACAGCTACATTAACAGGAACAATTACTGCAGGTTGTTCTTCAGTAACTTCATCTGGAATAGCATATAGTTTGAATAGTGATATGTCAGCGAGTACACAAGTTGCAAATCCATCAAATCTTAGTGGGTTAGCGGCAAATACGCAATACTACTACAGAGCTTTTGCTAATGATGGTACTGGTACTGTAAATGGTGCTATTTTAAACTTTACCACATTAGGTTTAACAACACCAGTGGCAACTGCTGCTACATTAGTAAATCAAAATGATTTTACTGCCAATTGGAATGCGCTTGATGGTGCCACTTCCTATCGATTGGATGTAAGTACATCACCTACATTTGGAATTACAACTCCAACAACTGGTTTGTTTTTCTCTGAATATGGAGAAGGTTCAACTGGAAATAAAAAATATGTAGAAATATATAATGGTACTGGAGCTGCAGTAAATTTAGCTAATTATCAATTATGGAAAAATGTAAATGGATCAAATTGGAATTTTAATTCTACGAATACTACGGCGACACTTCCATTATCATTATCAGGAACTTTAGCAAATGGCGCTACTTATGTTATTGCAAATAATGCAACAGATGTTATTGGAGCCAATTTATACAATACTTTCTTAAGTTTTAATGGAGATGATGCAACTGGATTAGCTTATAATGGTGGTTCAGGTACAGTATTTACATTAATTGATGTTGTGGGTATAGACGGAGTTGATCCAGGTAGTGGATGGGCTGTAGCAGGAACTGCAAATGCTACTGTTGATAAAATCTTAATTAGAAAACCAACGATACTTTCTCCAAATACAAATTGGGCAGCTTCAGCTGGAACTTCTGTTTCAAATTCTGAATGGATTGTTTCTAGTTTTACTTATAGTACTACAACTCAAACAACAAATTTAGGAGCACATTCAATTAATAATGTAACACCTTCATTTGTTTCAGGTTATGATAATTTAACTGTAAGTGGAACATCTCAATTGGTTTCTGGATTAAATGCTAGTACACCTTATTATTATAGAGTAAGAGGTTTTAGTATTAATAGTTTATCTGCAAATTCAAATGTAATAACAGTAACTACTGCCGCCTTGTCTCCAACTTTTGATTCTGTTTCGCAAGTAATGGAAGATGTTTGCGATAATTCTAATGCTACATTTAATGTAAATGGTCTTTTAGCGAGTAGTACTTCAACTATTTCATATTCTATCAATGGAGTTGCTCAAACTCCTATAACAAATGTTGTTGCCAATGGTTCAGGATTTGCTACATTTAATGTGTTGTTAACTGTCGCAAATAATGGTCAAGTTTTAGCCATTACTCAAATAGAAAGAACAGATATAGTTTCACCGATTTTAACTCTTTCTTCTGGAAATTCCGTTACAATAAGTGGTGTGTTAGCAAATGTAACTTACTATGCTGATTTAGATGGTGATACTTTTGGAGATATTAACAATCCTGTATTGTCATGTTCAGGTCAACCTGCACAAACAGCTACAAATAGTACTGATTGTGATGATACCAATGGTTTAATTTATCAAAGTAGTCTTTTATATGTAGATGCTGATAATGATGGTTTCTATAACGGAAATCCAACTGCAGTTTCTGTTTGTTATGGTGCAACACCTCCATCAGGATATACCTCAAATATTCTTGCCGCTGATTGCGACGATAATAATTTTGAAGTAAATCCAGGTCACGTTGAGGTATTGAACAATGGTATTGATGACAACTGTTCTGGTACTGATGATGAAACATTGGTAAACCCAACTTCGACAATAATTGTTCCAATGTGTGGCGCTACTTTAACCTCTTTTTATCA
>JAYTIV010000004.1:0-6086 GCA_043731625.1 Flavobacterium sp.
AATGAGCATCTTTACACGCAAAATTTACCAGATGTAGATTTGTTAATAAGAACAAGTGGTGAGCACAGAATAAGTAATTTTTTGTTATGGCAAATAGCCTATGCTGAATTATATTTTACTGATGTTTTATGGCCAGATTTTAAAGAAGAAGATTTATATGAGGCTATCATTAGTTATCAAAAAAGAGAACGTAGATTTGGAAAAACAAGCGAACAAATTAAATAATTTTTTAGTGTTACATCAATTAAAACTATTTTTAGCCATTCTTTTTATTGGCAGTATTTCTCAAGTAAAAGCCCAAGACAGAGTGCCATTTGACCAAGGAATCAAATATATTTTGGCAGATGTAGATGTAAAAGGCAAAATAAGTTACAATCAACAAACCGTAGTGACATTTGCAGGTCTTCAAAAAGGACAAGAAATAACTGTTCCTGGTGAAGAGATTAGTAATGCTATTAAAAAATTAGGAAAACTAGGGCTTTTTAGCGAAATAGATTTTTATGTAAACAAAATAGAAGGTGACAGCATTTATCTTGAATTGGAAATAAATGAGTTACCAAAATTGGGTGAAGTAAAATTTGTTGGGGTTAAAAAAAACAAAGTAGAAGCATTAATCAAAGACAACGGTTTAACTAAAGGAAAAATAGTCAATGAAAATCTGATTACAACAACCAAAAATTATATAGAAAACAAATACAGAAAAGAAGGGTTTTATAATACCAAAGTTACTATAACTACCAAAGTGGATACTACTGTTATTAATGAAGTAAAAATGCTTGTCAACATTGATAAAGGAGATAAAATAAAAATTAAAGAAATCGTGTTCAACGGAAACGAAAAGTTTACTGACGGTAAGCTTCGTGGATTTATGAAAAACACAAAACAAATAAATCGTTTCAGAATTCTAAAAGGTTCAAAATATATCAAAGACAAATACAAAGAAGATTTAAATTCTGTAGTTGATAAATACAAAGAAAAAGGATATCGTGATGCCAGAATTGTTTCTGATAGTGTGAGTTTTAATAAAGACAGAAACAATTTGTCTGTAAAAATAAATGTTGAAGAAGGCAGAAAATATTACTTTGGAGACATCAAGTTTCTAGGAAATACTATTTATTCAGATGAGGGTTTGAGAAGAATGTTAGGCATCAAAAAAGGTGATGTTTACAATGGTGTACTTCTAGAAAAAAGAATCGCAGACAAATCAAAACCTGATGGTGAAGACATCACAAATCTCTATCAAAATAGCGGTTATTTATTCTCAAACATCAATGCGGTTGAAACAAAAACAGCCAATGACACCATAGATTTTGAAATAAGAGTTGTTGAAGGACCACTAGCCTATTTCAACAAAATTACGGTTGTTGGTAATGACAAAACCAACGATAGAGTCATTTATCGTGAACTACGAACCAAACCAGGAGAAAAATACAGCAAAGAAGAACTTGTAAGAACCATTCGTGAAATTGGACAGTTAGGATTTTTTGATCCAGAAGCTATTGAACCAAAATTCAAAAATGTAGATGCTGGTGCAGGAACTGTAGATATTGAATACAATCTTGTAGAAAAAGGATCAAGCCAAATCGAACTTCAAGGTGGTTATGGTGGCGGTGGTTTTATAGGAACATTAGGATTGTCTTTTAATAATTTCTCGATGCGAAATATATTCAATAAAGAAGCCTACAAACCTTTGCCAATGGGTGACGGACAAAAAGTATCGTTACGTTTACAAGGAAGTACTTATTTTCAAACGTACAGCGTATCGTTTTCTGAGCCTTGGTTTGGTGGAAAAAAACCGGTGCAATTTAGCTCATCATTTGCATACAGCAAACAATTTGCACAAAATCAATTTGGTGGTGGTGCAGACAAAACTAGAAGTTTTAACATTATTGCTTTATCGGTTGGTTTAGCAAAAAGATTGACTGTTCCTGATGACTTTTTTGTATTGTCACAATCGGTTAGTTTTCAATATTATAACTTAAATAATTACAATACAGGATTGTTTACTTTTGGTGATGGTTCTGCAAGAAACTTAGCTTATACAATTGGATTAACAAGAAACAATAAAGGTGTCAATCCAATATTTCCTACATATGGTTCTGAATTTAGTGTAAGTGGGAAATTCACACTCCCTTATTCTTTATTTAACGGAGTAGATTATGCTAATCTAGGCAATTTGAAAGAATATAAACAGAGAAATGAAGGTACTACTCAAATTCTACAGGCTGATGGAAATGGATATATAAATCCTGGTGATTATATTGATGCCAATGGGAATAGAGTACTACCTGAAAATTATCAAGATGCAGCAACAGATGTCGGAAAAGTAGATCAGAAAAAGAACAATTGGTTAGAATATTATAAAATAAAATTCAAAGCAGATTGGTTTACAAAAATTTATGGTAAATTAGTGCTTCGTTCTTTAGCAGAGTTTGGCTATTTAGGAGCTTATAATCAAGATAGAGGAATTGTGCCATTTGAACGTTTTTATGTTGGTGGTGATGGTTTGGCTAATTTTGCACAAGATGGTAGAGAAGTGGTACAATTAAGAGGCTATCCAAATAATTCGCTTTCTTCAAATAATGGTGGTACAATTTTTAATAAATTTTCGCTAGAAATGCGTTATCCAATTACTTTGAAAGCAGCAGCCTCTATTTATATATTAGGATTTTTAGAAGCAGGACAATCGTATGACAATTTTAAACAATATAATCCGTTTGTATTGAAAAGATCTGCAGGTGCTGGACTTAGAATTTTTATGCCAGCATTCGGTTTATTAGGTATTGATTTTGGTTATGGGTTTGATCCTTTGACAGGTGCAACTAAACCAAACGGAATGGAAACACATTTTATTATTGGTCAACAATTTTAAATTAAATATATTTGGCACGATATTTTCTAATAAAAATATAAATTATGAGAAAACATATTTTTTTGTTGCTTTTTGTAATGACAGTTTCAACTGCTTTACATTCACAATCTAGAGGGGTTAAAATAGGGTATATTGATATGGAATACATTTTGCAAAATGTTCCAGATTATGCCGAAGCAAAAAACCAATTAGAGCAAAAAGCCCAAAAATGGAAACAAGAAATTGAAGCCAAAAAAATTGAAGTTACAAGATTAAAAGATGCTTTAAAAACAGAAAGTGTTTTGTTGACTAAAGAATTGAGAGAAGAAAGAGAAGAAGAAATTACTTTTCAAGAAACCGCTCTTTTAGATTATCAACAAAAAAGATTTGGACCAAACGGCGATTTGACAATTCAAAAAGCAGTATTAGTGCAACCGATACAAGATCAAGTTTTTAATGCGGCACAAGATATTGCAGAAGCAAAAAAATATGATTTTATATTTGACAAAACATCAGATTTAACCATTCTTTTTGCAGCAAAAAGATATGATATAAGTGATCAAGTTATTAGAGTTATTACAAGATCTAATAAAAGAGGTCAGTTAAACAAAAAACAACTAAAAGAAGAAGAAGAAAAGCAAGCAAAAGAGGATATGGTTGACGAAAGTCCAGCACTTGCCGACAGACAAAAAAAGTTAGACGAGAAAAAAGCAGCTCGTGAAAAATTAATAGAAGAAAGAAAATTAGCTCTCGAAGAAAAGAAAAAAGAAAACGAAGCCAAAAGAAAACAATTAATTGAAGCTAAAAAAACGGGAACAACAGTTCCCGCAAAAAAGAAGGGTGATGCAAAACCTGAAGGAACAAAAGAAGAGAATAAAACAAATACAGATCAAACTAAAACCGAAACAGGAAATAAAGTTGTTGATAGCACAGCAATAAATGCAAAACAAAATGCTGCTGCAGAAAGAGCCAGAATATTAGCCGAAAGAAAACAAGCATTAGAAGATAAAAAGAAAAAAGCATTGGCAGATAGAGAAGCTGCTAGAATTGCAAAAGAAGAAAAAGCAAAAGAGAACAAAAAAAATTAAACCCAATAATTAATTAATATTTAAAAATGATGAAACAGATTAAAAATTTAATGATAGCTGCCGTTATGTTTTTTGGTGCTAACCAAGCTATGAATGCTCAAGCAAAAACTGCTCACGTTGACGTTAGCGAAATTATGTCAAAAATGCCAGCTATGATTGAAGCAAATAATCAATTGCAAAAACTTAGTGGTACTTATGATACTGAATACAAAACTATGGTTGATGAGTATCAAAATAAATTAAAAAAATACGAACAAGAAGCTACAACAGTTACAGATGCTGTTAACGAAACTCGTTCTAAAGAGGTTCAAGATATGCAAAAAAGAATTGTTGATTATAGAGACAATGCACAAAAAGAATTGCAACAAAAAGAATCTGATATTGTAAAACCTATTATGGAAAAAGTAAAAGTTTCTATACAAAAAGTAGGTAAAGCAAAAGGGTTTCAATATGTGTTGAATTCAGAAGGTTTATTACTTGCTGATGGACCAAACCTTACTGCTGATGTAAAAAAAGATTTAGGGTTTTAATTCAACTTCTTTAAAATAATACAAAAACTGCTCATTCGAAATTTCGAAATTGAGCAGTTTTTTTTTACATTTGATTTATGACAAATAACAATCCTATTGGGCTTTTTGATTCTGGTATTGGAGGCACTTCGATATGGAAAGCTATTCATCAATTAATGCCAAATGAAGATACCATTTACTTAGCTGATAGTATAAATGCTCCTTATGGAAAGAAATCAAAAGAGGAGATAATAGCGCTGAGTATAAAAAATACCGAATTTCTACTCAATCAAAATGCGAAAATTATTGTCGTCGCTTGCAATACAGCAACCACGAATGCAATCAAAGAATTAAGAGCAAAATACGACATCCCATTTATTGGAATTGAACCCGCAATAAAACCCGCAGTGCTAAATTCTAAAACTCAAAAAATAGGTATTTTGGCCACAAAAGGGACTCTTAGCAGTGAACTATTTAATAAAACTGTCGAATTGTACCATGATACCAAAATTGTGGAGCAAATAGGACATGGTTTGGTTGAACTCATAGAGAATGGTGATATCAACTCTCTTGAAATGACAAAACTCCTTCACTCCTACTTACAACCAATGATTGATGAAAATATAGATTATTTAGTTTTAGGTTGTAGCCATTATCCGTATTTGATACCCCAAATAAAAAAAATCATTCCTCAAAACATTAAAATCATAGATTCTGGTGAAGCAGTTGCCAAACAAACATTTAAAGTTTTGAAAGAAAAAGTAGGACTACATACTAAAGGAAAAAGTAAAGCTGTTTTTTATACCAATACTAATCCAAAAGTACTTTCAGAAATAGTAGAAAATAAATTCGACGTTATAAAAAAGGATTTCTAAGTTTTACTCCTCTTTAAACCAACTAGAATACATTACATAATTGTTTGAAATGCGTTCTATTTCTCCAGCAAAATCTGAAGCATTAATGTTTTTAATAAACTTTGCAGGAACACCACCAAAAATAACACCCGAAGGAACTATTGTATTTTGAGTCACTACAGAACCTGCCGCAATAATAGAATTACTTTCTACTACGCAATTGTCCATTACTATAGATCCCATACCAATTAGAACATTATCATGTATGGTGCATCCATGAACAATTGCATTGTGTCCTATAGAAACATTATTCCCAATACTTGTAGCGTGTTTTTGATAAGTACAATGTATAATTGCACCATCTTGAATATTTACCTTATTACCTATTTTAATTGCATTTACATCACCACGAACTACAGCATTGAACCACACACTGCAAGAATCTCCAAAAACAACATCACCAACTATAGTTGCGTTTTCTGCAACATAACAATCGTTAGGAATAACTGGGCTTTTACCGTTTACTGATTTTATTAACATGGTATAAAAAAATAGTCCCGAATAAATTCGGGACATTGTTATGATATTTTTAATTAATTGCAGGACAATTACAGTGGTATTTCTCTGGTTTACAGAAAATATTCATACCTAATGTTAGCTGATGAAACCCACCATTATCAAAATTAACAGAACCTGTTAAATAAGAATAGGTGTAAGAGACCATAAGGTTTTTATAATTCATACCCAGAATTGGAGTAATATATTGTAATTTTTGAGTTTTGAC
>JAYTIV010000005.1:0-2437 GCA_043731625.1 Flavobacterium sp.
CGCCCAAAATTACTAACATTGCTAATAAAAATATTTTTTTCATTATTGTTTAAGTTAAATTATTAGACAAATCTATATAAAAAATTGAAACTAGATTATAAATTTTTCTTAAAATTAATTTAATTTTTGTAATGTAATAATATCAGTTTAAAATTTTTAAATTCGCTGTTCGATTTTTTCATCAATTCTAATCCTATTTTATAAGTGTCAAAAGAAAAAGAAGTTAGGGAAACTCCATTAATGAAACAGTATAATGAAATCAAAAGGAAATATCCTGATGCTTGTTTATTGTTTCGTGTGGGTGATTTTTATGAAACTTTTGGAGAAGATGCTATTCGGGCTTCAAAAATACTTGGAATTGTATTAACGAAAAGAGGTGCTGGATCTGAAACCGAAACGGCACTTGCTGGTTTTCCACATCATTCTCTGAATACTTATTTGCCTAAATTGGTAAAAGCAGGACTTAGAGTGGCTATTTGTGATCAATTAGAAGATCCAAAAATGACCAAAACCATTGTAAAACGAGGAGTAACAGAACTAGTTACACCAGGAGTTTCAATGAATGATGAAGTTTTACAATCAAAATCAAACAATTTTTTAGCTTCAATTTATTTTGGAAAAAAGAATATTGGAATTTCTTTTTTAGATGTTTCAACTGGTGAGTTTCTTACAGCTCAAGGCAATGAAGATTATATTGATAAATTGTTGCAAAATTTTCAACCAAGCGAAGTTTTGGTTGCCAAGCTAAATAAAAATAATTTTAGAGAAATATTCGGAGAAGACTATCATCATTTTTATCTAGAAGATTGGATTTATAAAGAAGATTATGCACTAGAAACACTCACAAATCATTTTCAAACCATTTCCTTAAAAGGTTTTGGTATAGAAGAATTGCAAGAAGGTATAATTGCTTCTGGAGCTATTTTGTATTATTTATCAGAAACACAACACAACAAAATACAGCATATAACTTCTATTCAGCGTATTGCAGAAGATGCCTATGTCTGGATGGATCGTTTTACAATTAGAAATCTTGAACTCTACCATAGTTACAATCCAAATGCGGTAACTTTATTAGATGTTATAGACAAAACGCTTTCGCCAATGGGAAGCAGATTGCTCAAACGTTGGTTGGCTTTGCCATTGAAAGATTTCAACAAGATTAGAAATCGACATGAAGTAGTTACTTATTTGAAAGATAATCAGGATGTTTTAAAAAAAATACAACATCAGATAAAACAAATTTCTGATCTTGAACGATTGATTTCAAAAATTGCAACAGGCAAAGTTTCTCCAAGAGAAGTCGTTTACCTAAAAGAATCCTTAGATGCAATAATTCCAATAAAAACAGTTGCTTTAGAGAGTAAACAAGAAGCTGTTCGTATTATTGGTGATAGTTTGCATAGTTGTGATTTGTTGCGAGAAAAAATTAAAGACACACTTAATCAAGAAGCACCCGTTGCTATTGCAAAAGGGAATGCCATTGCCAAAGGAATCAATGAAGAATTAGACGACTTAAGAGCTATATCGACTTCTGGCAAAGAATATTTAGAAGGAATTGAAAAACGCGAATCTGAACGAACAGGCATTTCATCATTAAAAATTTCTTTTAATAATGTTTTCGGATATTATATAGAAGTAAGAAATACTCATAAAGACAAAGTACCTCAAGAATGGATTAGAAAGCAAACTTTGGTCAATGCAGAACGTTACATAACTGAAGAGCTTAAGGAATATGAAACAAAAATTCTTGGTGCAGAAGAAAAAATTTACAAACTAGAAGTTGATTTGTTTGAGCAATTGGTTTCCTGGATTGCAACCTATATAAAGCCTGTTCAATTAAACGCCAATTTGATTGCACAATTAGATTGTTTAACATCGTTTACACAACTTGCAATTGAAAACAAATATGTTTGTCCAGAATTAAATGATAGTTTCGAACTTGAAATAAAAAACGGTAGACATCCAGTTATTGAAAAACAATTACCTATTGGTATTCCTTATATTGCAAATGATGTTTTTTTAGATCGAGAAACGCAACAATTAATAATGATTACTGGACCCAATATGTCTGGAAAATCTGCTATTTTAAGACAAACGGCTTTAATTGTCTTGTTGGCTCAAATGGGAAGTTTTGTTCCTGCAGAAAGTGTGAAAATGGGAGTTGTTGACAAAATATTTACTAGAGTAGGAGCGTCAGACAATATTTCTATGGGAGAATCCACCTTTATGGTTGAAATGAATGAAACAGCATCTATTTTGAATAATATTTCTGAAAGAAGTTTAATTTTACTTGATGAAATTGGAAGAGGAACAAGCACTTATGATGGGATTTCTATAGCTTGGGCAATAGCCGAATTTTTGCATGAACATCCTTCTAAACCCAAAACATTATTTGCTACACATTATCACGAACTCAATGAAATGAGTGAATTTT
>JAYTIV010000006.1:0-6027 GCA_043731625.1 Flavobacterium sp.
TAGTTTTACGCATTCAAGTTTAAATGCATAATCATACTTTACTTTTCTTTCCATAAAAATACCCCCAAATAGTGTCTAACTTTTTGGGGGCAGTCTAATAAGGAACGGATTTTTAATAAACTTATTAGAACCAAATAATTAAACTTTCATTATTTCAGCTTCTTTATGAACTAAGTGTTCATCTATTTTTTTAATATAATTATTAGTCAAAGTCTGTACTTGGTCTTCAGCACTTTTACAAATATCTTCAGAAGTACCTTCTTTTTCTAGTTTTTTAATATCAGAATTGGCATCTTTTCTAACATTACGAATTCCGATTTTTGCTTCTTCAGCTTCGGCTTTTGCCTGTTTTGTTAATTCACGGCGACGATCTTCTGTCAATGGTGGAACACTAATGATGATAATATCGCCATTATTCATTGGATTAAAACCTAAATTGGCTACCATAATTGCTTTTTCAATAGTATGCAACATACTTTTCTCAAAAGGTTGAATCGTAATTGTTCTTGCATCTGGCACATTGACATTTGCAATTTGCGAAAGTGGTGTTTGCGAACCATAATAATCTACAAAAACACTCCCAAGCATTTGAGGCGAAGCTTTTCCTGCACGAATATTTAAGAATGCTTTTTCTAAATGGGCAATTGTGCCATTCATTGATTCTTCTGTGCTATCTAATATAAATTCAATTTCTTCAGTCATATTTTTTGAATTAATTATTTTTGAAATAGTTGTTTGTAAAAATTGCAACTACTGCTATAAATTAAACATTTACTACTGTTCCTATATTTTCGCCAGAGCAAATCTTGATAAGATTTCCTTTTTTGTTCATATCAAAAACTACTATTGGCAATTTATTTTCTTGACTTAAAGTAAAAGCCGTAGTGTCCATAACATTCAGTCCTTTTTTCAAGACATCATCAAACGAAATATAATCAAATTTTGTCGCTGTAGGATCTTTCTCTGGATCTGACGAATAGATTCCGTCAACACGAGTACCTTTTAAGATGACATCAGCATGAATTTCTACACCACGCAATACAGCAGCAGTATCAGTTGTAAAGTAAGGATTTCCTGTTCCTGCGCCAAAAATTACAATTCTTCCTTTTTCTAGATGACGAACGGCTCTTCTTTTAATGTAAGGTTCGGCAATTGCTTCTATTTTTAAGGCGGTTTGTAAACGAGTTAACATTCCTTTGTCTTCTAGTGCGCCTTGCAAAGCCATTCCGTTGATTACGGTGGCTAACATTCCCATATAATCTCCTTGCACACGATCCATGCCATTACTTGCCCCAGAAACACCACGAAAAATATTTCCTCCACCAATAACAATCGCAATTTCGACACCTTTGTCATGAATTTGCTTTATTTCTTCGGCATATTCGGCCAATTTAGCAGGATCAATACCATATTGTCTATCACCCATTAGTGCTTCGCCGCTTAGTTTTAGAAGTATTCTTTTGTATTTCATCTTGTAATTCTAGTTGTGTTTTTGAAGTGCAAATATAGTTATAATATGATTTTATGAAATAGTAATTTAAAAATTCTGACTCAATTCTTCAAACGAGCTTTTTGCTGCTTCATATCCTATATTATAAATTTCATCCATTTTAAGTTTGTTGGTTTCAAAAGTACTGTATTTACATAATTTTTTTGGTTGTATTATCCAGTCACAATTACTAAATTTTAAGGAATTTGAATGAGCTGATAGCAAATCAAATGCTCTTGTAGTGACAGATCTAATTGAATTTAGATCATTGGCAGTAATTGTGTTTATTGGGCTTACATAAATTCCTATAATAAAATCGCATTTGTCTTTGAGCAAATCTGTAGGGAAATGGTTCAAAATACCACCATCGCTATAAATTTTTCCGTTAATGATATAAGGAGAAAGCACACCAGGAAAAGCAGATGAAGCTAATACAGCATCAACAACTTTTGTGTTTTTTGAAAATACTTTCAATTCCCCTTTTATCATATTTGTTGCAGTAATATGAATCGGAATTTTCAAATCATCAATGGTTGCATCAAGAAAAATATCTTCAAAATATTTTTTGAATGAATCCGAATCGATAATGCCAGCTTTTAACAATGTTATATGTTTCCATTGAAAAAAATAGATTGATTTAAAGAATTCTAATATTTCTTCGGGTGTTTTTCCCCAAGCATAAAGTGCCGCAACAATAGAACCAGCACTTGTGCCAGATATTTGTGAAGGAAAAATATTTTGTTCTTCTAAAAATTTTATTGCACCAGCTTCTGCCAAACCTTTAGATCCGCCACCAGAAAGGACATAACCTATTGATTTATTTTGTAAATTCATAGTTGATGGATTAAAATTTAGTGTATTGGCTTTATAATTTTATGATAAAAATAAGATTAATTTCAAATAAATGAACTTTATATTTTAAAAGTTGTTATTTAAGTTTTTTAACTTAATTATAAATATGAATTACTGACAATTATCAACAACATATTATTAGATATTCTGTAAATTTGTATAACAAAATCTTCTATTATGAAAATGATTATTGCAGAAAGTTTGTTAAGAAGTTATACTTATGATGAGTATAGAAAAATTGTATCAGATTTGTTACACCAAGGACTTTCTTCTGGGGATGAACAATCTGATGATTTAACCAATTATAGCAAACTCAATGAAGTGAGAATGCATCGATTAGATAAGACAATGACAATCGATGAAACCTGTATTCAGCAATTATTATCTTTGAAAGGTAAGTATATTTGGTTGGTTTTGTCTGAAGGATGGTGTGGCGATGCAGCTCAGTTGTTGCCCATTTTTAATAAAATGGCGTTACTTGCTGTGGCTATTGATTTGAAAATTGTTTTTAGAGATGAAAATCAAGAGTTGATGAATATGTTTTTAACCAACGGATCTAAATCTATTCCGAAACTTCTTATTTTAGAAAAAGAAACATTAGAAGTATTAAAAAATTGGGGACCAAGACCAAAAGGAGCTACCCAATTAATAAAAAGCTATAAAGAACAATATGGCATAATAGATGAAACTGCCAAAATTGAATTGCAAATGTGGTATTTGCAAGATAAAGGTTTAAGTACTCAAAAAGAAATTATCGATTTGATGATTTTGATTGAAAATTAATAATTACTAAAAAGTAGTAATTGCCATACCAATAGAAATTATAGGAACACTTTTTAAAGAATTATATTTCAATACGTGATCAGATAACTCAATATAAAATGACAAATCATCAGATTTTTCGATGCCAAGACTAATTTTTTTATAATTTCCATTAAGACTTCCTCTTCCAATAGCAAACGATTTCCCAAATCCTGTTTGAATATAAATTCGCATATCATCTCCAATTATTTGACTCAATCTTAAATTAGCAAATAATGGCACTGCTACTAATTTTTCTGAAATTTTCCAATCAAAACCTGTATGAATTCCGAGTAAAATCCATTTATTATGATGATATCCATATCCAAATTTTGAACTCAATCCATCTGGAATAAAAAATGAATTGTTTTTTGAGGTATTGATTTCAGGATTTTCACGATTTGGATTCCCTTTCAAAGGGATTGAAATATCAAATTGAGTATAGGCTTTTTTATTGCTTTGAGAAAAAACTGAATATATTGGAAGGAAAAGACACAAAACAAAAACAGCAATTTTCATTTCAAATTTACTTTAAACTATCTTCGAATAAAGTGACATCCAATGCGTTTTTTACATCAAAATCACCAATTTTTGTTCTTCTCAACTCTATCAAATGAGCGCCAGATTTTAATGCATCACCAAAATCATAAGCCAGTGAACGTATATAAGTACCTTTGCTACAAACCACTCTAAAATCAACTTCTGGAAGTGCAATTCTAGTTATTTCAAATTCGTAAATAGTGGTTTTTCTGTGAGCAATTTCAACAGTTTCTCCTGCTCTCGCGTGTTCATATAATCGAATACCATCTTTTTTTAGTGCTGAAAAAATGGGAGGTTTTTGATCTATTTCTCCAAGAAATTTCAATGTAGTTTGTTGAATCAAATCTTCATTTATATGTTCCGTCGGGAAAGTTTGATTTATTTCGGTTTCTAAATCATAGGAAGGTGTAGTAGCTCCAACATAAAAAGTCCCTTTATATTCTTTGGCTTGTGTCTGTATTTCTGTAATTTTTTTGGTAAATTTCCCTGTGCAAATTATCAATAAACCAGTAGCCAATGGATCTAAAGTTCCTGCGTGTCCAATTTTAAATTTTTTAGGTAAATCGAATTTTCTTTTTAAAATGTATTTTAATTTATTCACGGCTTGAAACGAACTCCAAGTCAATGGTTTGTCAATTAATAAAATTTGACCTTCTAGATATTCTTCAGCAGTCATTATATTACTGTAAGTGGATGAATGAAAAAATGAATCAGAAGCAAGATAATTCCAACAATAATTCGATAATATCCAAAAACTTTAAATCCGTTTTTTGTCAGAAATCCAATAAACGATTTTATTGCCAAAAGTGCGACTATAAAAGCCACAATATTACCTACTATCAGATAATTTATTTGATCGTGAGACAGTACATAACCATCTTTATAATAATCATAACATTTTTTTAAAGTAGCACCAAACATGGTAG
The DNA here is from genome assembly GCA_043731625.1 of Flavobacterium sp. GTDB lineage: Bacteria > Bacteroidota > Bacteroidia > Flavobacteriales > Flavobacteriaceae > Flavobacterium. Next base: position 4,609 of record JAYTIV010000006.1, read on the forward strand.
GTACAGCAAGAAAAAAAGAAAATTCAGCAGCGGTTGTTCTAGATAATTTTTGTGACATTCCGCCAATGATACTCGCGCCACTTCTAGAAACACCAGGAATCATAGCAAGACATTGAAACAATCCGATTTTGAATGCTTGTAAATAACTAATTTCTTGAGAATGTTGTGTTTCTTCTTTATCCGTAAACCAATCATCAACTTTCAATAAAATAATTCCACCCAATAACAAAGAAATAGCAACAGTTACTGGATTTTCTAATAAAGCATCAATTTTTTTACTAAACAATAGCCCAAAAACCACAGCTGGTATAAAGGCAACTAATAATTTAAAATAAAAATCTAATGTTTGAAAAAAACGTTTAAAATATAAAACCAAAACTGATAGTATCGCTCCAAGTTGAATTACAATGGTAAATAATTTGGTAAAATCGTCGTGGGCAATCCCAAAAAACGAACTAGCAATAATCATATGTCCTGTCGAAGAAATGGGTAAGAATTCAGTAATACCCTCAATAATAGCAAGAACAATAGCTTGTAATGTATCCATTTATTACTTTTTTGGATTTTTTAAAATAGAATAAATCGTAATTCCAAAACCAATTAAAACGGTAGTAGGAGCCAAACGTATTCTTCTAAAATTAAAAATATCCTCACTAAAAACTTTTGGGTCATCACTACCACCACCAGACATTAATATAAATCCTAAGGCAATAACTGCCAAACCAATCAATAGAATTTTATAATTTATTTTGTCAAAAAGAAAATCAGGTTTAGGTTGTTCCTCGTTTTTCATCATATTTTTTTTTAATTCAAAAATCTTAAATCGTTAATCAGCAATCTTATATCAATAAAGGTCATCGGTTCTTAAATTCAAAAAGCGTTGTGTAGCAAAAAAAGTACTTATCCAAGTAATCAAAATGCCAACAATCAAAACACCAAGCAATACAGCACCTATTAACAATTGATTATCAAGTATTTTTAAATTGGGATAACTAGTATTCAAATAAACCAAAGTTCCTATCAAAGCCAAAATTGCTAGAATAGAACCTATAATTCCCAACTTAACACTTCTAATAATAAAGGGTTTTCTAATAAACGATTTTGTTGCACCAACCATTTGCATGGTTTTGATAATAAATCGGTTTGAATATATTGACAAACGCATCGAACTATTTATAAGTAGAACAGCAATTAGGGCAAATATGCCACTTACAATCAAAATCCACATACTCACTTTCTTGATATTGTCATTCACTAAGTTAACCAGTTGTTTGTCATAAACCACATCAGATACCATTTCGTTGGCACGTAAATCACTTTCAATTTTTCTAATATTTTCCGAATCTATAAAATCAGCTTTTAAGTTTATATCATAGGAATTTTGTAGTGGATTTTCGCCAAGAAAAGTCAAGAAATCTT
>JAYTIV010000007.1:0-6016 GCA_043731625.1 Flavobacterium sp.
TTCAGTTTTTGCTTTAGGAATTATGCCTTATATATCTGCTTCAATTGTAGTTCAGTTAATGGGAATAGCTATTCCTTATTTGCAAAAATTACAAAAGGACGGAGAAAGTGGTAGAAAGAAAATCAATCAAATTACACGTTGGTTGACAATCGCAATTACCCTTGTACAAGGACCAGGATACATTTATAATCTATATAGAACTTTACCTGGTAATGCTTTTTTATTAGGATTTGATTCTTTCTCATTCTTATTTTCATCAGTTTTAATATTAACTACAGGAACAATATTTGCAATGTGGTTGGGTGAAAAAATTACTGATAAAGGTATTGGGAATGGTATTTCATTATTAATTATGGTTGGGATTTTAGCTAGATTGCCTCAAGCATTCATACAAGAATTTTCATCTACAATTACAAACAATAATGGAGGACCTATGTTATTAGTTATTGAAGTTATTATTTGGTTGTTAGTGATTATAGCTTGTGTATTACTTGTAATGGCAGTTAGAAAAATTCCAGTTCAATATGCTCGTCGTACAACAACTGGAGATTTCGAAGCTGATATGATGGGTGGTAACAGACAGTGGATACCTTTGAAGTTAAATGCATCAGGAGTAATGCCAATCATTTTTGCTCAAGCAATTATGTTTATCCCAGCAGCTTTAGCAGGATTATCACAATCAGAAACATCTCAATCTATAGCTGGTGCATTTAGTAATATGTTTGGTTTTTGGTATAATTTTGTATTTGCTACATTAATTGTAGTATTTACATTCTTTTATACTGCTATAACTGTACCAACTAACAAAATGGCAGACGATTTAAAACGAAGTGGTGGTTTTATTCCAGGTATCAAGCCTGGTGTTGAAACTTCTGATTTCTTAGATAAAATAATGTCTTTAATTACATTTCCAGGTTCATTATTCCTTGCATTAATAGCTGTGTTCCCAGCAATTGTAGTGAGTTTTGGAGTACAACAATCTTGGGCTATGTTTTTTGGAGGAACTTCTTTAATAATTATGGTTGGTGTTGCAATAGATACTATTCAACAAATCAATTCATACATATTAAATAAGCATTATGACGGTTTGATGAAAAGTGGTAAAAATAGAAAGGCAGTAGCTTAATTTTTATGGCAAAACAATCAGCAATAGAACAAGACGGTTCCATCATAGAAGCATTATCAAATGCGATGTTTCGTGTTGAATTAGAAAATGGACATATAGTAATAGCTCATATATCTGGAAAAATGCGAATGCATTATATCAAATTATTACCTGGTGATAAAGTGAAATTAGAAATGAGCCCTTACGATTTGTCAAAAGCAAGAATTACTTATAGATATTAAAGATATTCAAAATGAAAGTAAGAGCATCAGTTAAAAAAAGAAGTGCCGAGTGCAAAATTGTACGAAGAAAAGGCAGATTATACGTAATCAACAAAAAGAATCCTAGATTTAAACAAAGACAAGGATAATTATGGCAAGAATAGCAGGGGTTGATATCCCAAAAAACAAAAGAGGAGTTATCGCTTTAACCTACATCTTCGGAATTGGTAAAAGTAGAGCAGTTGAGGTTTTAGAAAAAGCTCAAGTTAGCCAAGATATTAAAGTTCAAGATTGGAATGATGATCAAATCGGAGCAATTCGTGAGGCTGTATCATTCTTTAAAATTGAAGGTGAACTACGTTCTGAAGTTTCTTTAAACATCAAACGTTTAATGGATATTGGTTGTTACAGAGGTATCCGTCATAGATCTGGTCTTCCTTTAAGAGGACAAAGAACAAAAAACAACTCTAGAACTAGAAAAGGTAAAAGAAAAACTGTTGCTAACAAGAAAAAAGCAACTAAATAATAAGTAATATGGCTAAAGCAACTGCAAAAAAACGTAAAGTTATCGTTGAATCAACGGGAGAAGCTCATATTTCTGCTACCTTCAATAACATCATCATTTCTTTGACAAACAAAAAAGGTGAAGTTATTTCTTGGTCTTCAGCTGGTAAAATGGGTTTCAGAGGTTCTAAGAAAAATACTCCTTATGCAGCTCAAATGGCAGCAGAAGATTGTAGTAAAGTAGCATTAGAAGCTGGACTTAAAAAAGTAAAAGTATATGTAAAAGGACCAGGAAACGGACGTGAGTCTGCTATTCGTTCTCTACATAATAGCGGAGTAGAGGTTACAGAAATTATTGATGTAACTCCAATGCCACATAATGGATGTAGACCTCCAAAAAGAAGAAGAGTCTAATTTATTAAAGTATAACCTAGGTAGATTATAGATTATCGGAGGATATGACCTGAATTCATAATCTCTACCTTAAAAATTTTAAAATGGCAAGATATACTGGTCCAAAAACCAAAATCGCTCGTAAATTTGGCGAAGCAATCTTCGGAGATGATAAAGCCTTCGAAAAAAGAAATTATCCACCTGGACAACACGGGATGGCTAAAAAAAGAGGTAAAAAATCTGAATATGCTGTCCAGTTGATGGAAAAGCAAAAAGCTAAATATTCTTATGGAATTTTAGAAAAACAATTTAGAAATTTATTTGAAAAAGCTGCAGCATCAAAAGGTGTAACAGGTGAAATCCTTTTACAATTATGTGAAGCTCGTTTAGATAATGTAGTTTTTAGAATGGGAATTGCTCCATCTAGAAGAGGTGCACGTCAAATAGTATCTCACAGACATATAACTGTAAATGGAGAATTAGTTAACATACCATCTTACCATTTAAAACCAGGTGATAAAGTTGCAGTTCGTGAAAAATCTAAATCTTTAGAAGCAATCGAACGTTCTTTAGCAAATTCTTCTCATGTTTATGAGTGGATGACCTGGAATAATGATACCAAAGAAGGTGTTTTTGTTTCTGTTCCTGCTAGACTTCAAATCCCAGAAAATATTAAAGAGCAGTTAATCGTCGAATTGTACAACAAATAATAATTGACTTAGTCGAAATTTATGGCAATATTTAATTTTCAGAAGCCCGATAAAGTTATCATGATCGATTCAACCGATTTTGAAGGCAAATTTGAATTTAGACCTTTAGAACCCGGTTATGGATTGACTGTCGGTAACGCACTTAGAAGAGTTTTGCTGTCCGCTTTAGAAGGATACGCAATAACATCTGTTAGAATTGAAGGTGTAGATCATGAATTTTCTACTATCTCAGGTGTTGTCGAAGACGTAACAGAAATTATTCTAAACCTCAAACAAGTTCGCTTCAAACGTCAAATTGATGACGTTGACAACGAGGCTGTAACTATTTCTGTTTCAGGCAAAGACAAATTAACTGCAGGCGATTTTCAAAAATTTATTTCAGGTTTTCAAGTCCTCAACCCAGAACTTGTAATCTGTAATTTAGATAGCAAAGTAAACCTCAATTTCGAACTAACCATCGAAAAAGGAAGAGGTTATGTACCTGCTGAAGACAACAAAAAACAAAATTTTGCCATTGGAACTATTTTTACAGACTCTATTTTTACACCCGTAAAAAATGTAAAATACACCATAGAAAACTTTCGTGTAGAACAAAAAACAGATTATGAAAAATTGGTTTTTGAAATAAAAACTGATGGATCCATTAATCCAAAAGATGCTCTTACCGAAGCCGCCAAAGTTTTAATTCATCACTTTATGCTCTTTTCTGACGAAAGAATAACCCTTGAAGCAGATGAAATAGCCCAAACAGAAACCTACGACGAAGAGTCACTACACATGAGACAATTGCTTAAAACCAGATTAGTCGATATGGACTTATCTGTTAGAGCCCTCAACTGTCTGAAAGCAGCAGAAGTAGATACACTCGGAGATTTAGTTTCTTTCAACAAAAATGACCTTATGAAATTCCGAAACTTCGGTAAAAAATCTTTAACAGAACTCGACGAACTCGTAGCTATTAAAAATTTACACTTCGGAATGGATTTAGCCAAATACAAATTAGATAAAGAATAATCTAATCCTGCTAAAGGCAGGGTTATATCGCATATACCATGAGACACGGAAAAAAATTCAATCACCTTAGCAGACAAACTGGTCACAGAAAATCGATGTTAGCCAACATGGCTTGCTCACTAATCGAGCACAAACGCATCAATACCACAGTCGCAAAAGCAAAAGCACTCAAACAATTTGTTGAGCCGCTAATCACAAAATCAAAAGACGATACAACACACAACCGTCGTATTGTATTTGCAAACCTTCGTAGCAAATATGCCGTTACAGATCTTTTTAGAGACGTAGCCGCAAAAGTTGGCGATAGACCAGGTGGATATACCCGTATCATAAAAGTTGGAAACCGTCTAGGTGACAACGCTGATATGGCAATGATCGAGTTGGTTGACTTCAACGAACTCTATAACGGTGGCAAAAAAGATGTCAAAAAAGCCAAAAGCAGACGTGGTAGCAAAACCAAAAAAGCAGACGATTCATCAGATAGTACCACAGAGGAAACAGCTGAAGCTGCCGAATAAATTTGGCAATAACACCCAAAAAAAAGACAAACTAACATACAGTTTGTCTTTTTTTGTTATATTTGCTTCATAAATTTATACGTTATGAGAAATTTTATCACAGTTTTATGCTCCTTATTGTTTTCAGTAGTTGCCTTTTCACAAAGCAGTGCACCGCTAGAAGTCAAATATGCCCTAGAATCAATCAAATCAATCAGCAGTAATTCTGGAATGTGGATACCCGGAAAATCATTGGATAATACCATATATGGAACCCAATATTTATTCAAAAATTGGAATGGAATCTTCAAAGTAACATCCTCTAAAGATCAAAAATTTCAATTATTTAACCTCAATTATAACCTTAAAACCCAAAAATTAGAATCATTTATTGATAAAGATTCTGTTTTTCAATATGATTTAGAGCAATTTAAAACCATAGAACACGCAAATAAAACATACACCATCATCAATAATGACTTATTTAATGGTTTGGTACAAGAAATTTGTATAGGATCAAAAGCATCCCTTTTCAAACAAATTACCCTTCAAGTACAATATGGCACCCTAAATCCTCTCACACAAGAAAAAATTTCAGAAGACGCCTACGTGCAATATCCTTTGTATTATTTAAAAATTAATTCTGATTATATGGCAATAAAGCCAAGTAAAAGAACAATTCTTTCCTTTTTAAACGATAAGAAAGACGAAATAAAAACCTTTGTCAAGCAAAATGATCTCAATTATAATACCGACGAAAATCTGAAACGAATATTGAGTTATTACAATTCCCTATAAAAATTTAAAGACAAACCATCAAGTTTGTCTTTTTTTTTGGAAGCACAACAACCCGTTTTTCACACTATCAGTCCTGCTGTACGCTATATCTTTTTGGATTTTCTGAAAAAGAAAATCCAAAAAGGATGCCGCTACATCAGGGCTATTATATCACTTTTAAGGTTTTCTAAACTTCTTGTCAAAATCATTCTGCCGTTTTTTACAAATGTCTATTACTATCAAATCCAACTTATCAACAATTGCACCACCCGAAAATTGGCTTATTAACAATTCTAATTTCATTGGTTTTTCAAAACACAACCCAAAAAACACAATAAATATTTCTAAACTTTCAAAATAACTAAAACTTATCAACAAAGTGGTATATTGTGGTATAATGTGGTAAATATTTTTATATTTTTGCTATTATTCATACCAAACACCAAATGCTCAATACCATAATCGGATCCTATGAATGCAAAGTAGATGCAAAAGGAAGACTTCTCTTGCCTTCGCCTCTCAAAAAGCAACTCAACACAACCCTACAAGAAGGGTTTGTGCTAAAGCGCTCTGTTTTTGACACTTGTCTTGAACTTTGGCCTATGACCGAATGGAATTTGATGATGCAAAAAATCAACAAACTCAATCGTTTTTCCAAAAAAAATAACGATTTTATCAGAAAATTTATGGCAGGCGTGAAAACCATCGACATAGACGATTTGGGCAGAATACTCGTTCCAAAAGATTTGCTCGCTTTCAGTCAAATCACAAAAGATGTTGTTTTTACTTCAAAAG
>JAYTIV010000008.1:0-2405 GCA_043731625.1 Flavobacterium sp.
CAGTTTCGCGCGACAGAAAACAGAAACTATTTATATGAAATAGATTGTAAAATTAAAAATAATAATTTTAAGTAAGTTAATTTAAATTCAATATGGGAAAAGAACATAATTACGAAACCAAAATTGTCTGGACTGGAAATACAGGAAATGGAACTGAAAATTATAAATCATATGAACGTAGCCATAAAATTGTAATTGAAAATAAAATTGATTTGCAATCTTCTTCTGATCCTGCTTTTTTAGGAGATAAAACAAAACATAATCCAGAAGATTTACTGGTTTCTGCTATTTCAAGTTGTCATATGTTATGGTATTTACATTTATGTTCTGTAAACGGAATAATTGTAACTGAATATGAAGATAATGCGAGTGGAAAAATGAAAGAAAGTGATATAAACGGAGGACAATTTGTTGAAGTTACTCTAAAACCAAATGTAACAATAACTGAAAACTCAAAAATTGAAAAAGCAAATGAACTTCATAAAGAAGCAAATAAAATGTGTTTTATAGCAAATTCTTGCAATTTTCCCATAAAGCATATTCCTAATTGTAAATCAGAATAAATAAAAAACCGAACGCACAACAGCGGTTTGCAAAAATTGGGGTTTTGGTCTTGAACTTACACATTGTTTTGTACTTTTGCGGTCAGTGATTTACTGAAAGTACAGGCTAACCAAATCCCCAACTTCTGCAAGCCACGAGACGTTAGCGGAAAGCGTCTGACGAAAATTGCGCAGATATTAATTTCGTTGAGAAGTTCCTGAATTTCTGTCCACTTCTACTCTACTTTTTTTTTCAGATTTTTTTTGAATTTTAGTTTCGGTTTTTATCAGAAATGGAAATTGCAAAGCGGACAAAAAATTCAGCAACATTTTAAAAGCGAAAGCCAAAAACAACAGAATTTTGAAAGACAAATTCCGAAACGTTTCTGAAAATATTGCTCAGAATTCTGAAACGTGAAAAGTTTTGCCCAGAAAAACTAAACTTGGAAAATCTTCCGAACTTTGAACTTAACAAAACTTACGCAGAAAATCTAAACGATAAAGAATTTCATAACGAGCGAAGCTCGATTTTTTTTATGTTTAGTGAGTTAATGCAAAAAAAAACTGAAATTTGAAAAGCTGAAAAACTATAAACCGAAAAACGAATCGCTTAAATATCTGCAAAATAGAAACTGAATTGCTAAAAATAACGCCTTCCGCTAACAACGGTTTTGCACAATGGCTTGGGCTTGGTTTTTTCTTGCGAAAAAACGCTGTCAACTCCAATCTAATTTCTATATTTGTAATGTTCAGTCTTGAATTTCAAGCCACTGAGCAAAGCCGCAAGACGTTAGCAGTAAGCTTCGAGAAAAAAATCGTAAATAACAGAAAATCAGAAATTAAAATAGTAATTTAAATAGTAATTTAAATAAAAAAAAGAAATAATATGAGACAATATTACATATTTTTAAACAACGAACAAATTGGACCATTATCAATCGAGGAAGTTACGTCGAAAAAAATATCTAAAGAAACTAAAGTTTGGTTCGAAGGTTTAGAGGATTGGAAAAGCGCTGGAGAAATTGAAGAGTTATCAAAAATTTTAATTTCAAGTCCACCACCAATTAATTCATTTGCATCAAAACCACCAACCCCAAAATTTGAACAGAAAATTGAAATTCCAAAAGTGGAAGAAGAAATTGAAGAAGAGCAGAAAATATTAGGATTAAATAAAAAAGTCTTCTTTGGAATTACTGGCTCAATAGTTTTATTGTTATTATTTTTTACTTTTAATAGTTATCAAGAAAATAATCGTGAAAATCTAAATCAATTAAATAACGAAACGGAAAAAAATAATCAACAAATTGATATTCAACAAAAAGAAATTGAAGAACAAAAATCAAGATTAGCCGAACAAGAACAAATTGAAGCAAACAGAAAAGTACAAGAAAGAAAAAATGCGCTTGAAAGTAGATATACTGAATTAAATAATGAAATGAATGAATTGTATGAAAATCTAAATGTTGCTCAACAAAATTTGAATAATGCAACTAGTTTTAAACTTTTAAGATCTTCTGGAGAAAGAAATCAAGAAATAAATTCTGCTCAAAATGATATTGATATAATTAAAGAACAAATTAGAAGAGACGATGAAGAAATGAGAAAAATTAATAAACAATTAGGAAATTAGTATAAAGCCTACTGCTAACAGTGGTTTGGCGCAATTGGGGTTTTAGGCGAACTTTAAAGTTGGTTTTGTACTTGGAAGTTCGGTCTTTAATTTATACATTTGGCTTGCCAAATCCCCAACTGACGCCAAGCCACGAGACGTTGGCAGAAATGCCAAAAAAAATCGTAAAAAACAAAAATCTACTATAAATTGAAACATTTTTTGTAAATTTGTGATGTAACGAAATGAATTTA
>JAYTIV010000009.1:0-2402 GCA_043731625.1 Flavobacterium sp.
TTGTCTAAATCATAACCAGCATCTTTCACAGCCTTGAAAATCAACTCTAAATACTGTCCATTGTTTGCAGAAAGTATTCCTGGTACATTTTCAAATACGAACATTTTAGGATTGTATCTTTTTAAAAATTCAACGTAATATTTATATAAATGATTTCTTGGGTCATCAACCATGCCTTTTGGGTCTCTTGCTCTACCTGCAACAGAATATGCTTGACATGGTGGTCCTCCTATGACTAAATCTACTTCTTTATTATCAAGTTCATTGTCAATTATTTCAAAAATTGAAGGTAATGTTTCAGGAGATATTTCTTTGTTAATAACAGATTTGATTAAATGCTTTGGTATACTAGACCATAAATCATCTCTAGTACTTTTACCTTTTAAGTAATCTATATATTCGTTTATTCTGTTGTTTTCTTTTAGATAATGAAATGCAGTTCTTGTTTTTAAAGTGTCGCATGCATCTTTATTCATTTCAACATGAGCAATTGGTTCAAAACCACATCTAATAAAACCCTCGGATAATCCACCAGCTCCTGCAAATAAATCAATATATTTTAATGCCATTTTTAAACTTAACTTAAAGTATTATTTATTTTTTTGTGTATTTGTTAAAAGAGAAATATTGAATTCTAAAAACCAAGAAAATTTAGAAAGATAGTCTAAACTACAATTGAACTTACCATTTTCAATTTTAGAAATAGTTGTTCTGCTGACTTTCATAATTTCGGCTAATTGTTCTTGATTGTAGCCTTTTTTTTCTCGGATTTCACGAATGGTTTCTCCAATCTTTATGCGACAATTATAAAGATAATTCTCCAAAGTTCCTTCAACATGATGAATTTCTTTATTATCCATTAATTATGCTTCTAAAATTTGTCTGGTAATAATTGTAATAGCTTCTTCTTTACCTAAAATGTTATTAAATTCTTGTAATGATTCTTCGTCTTTGTAAACACCGTTTCGATCATTCCAACACAACCATTCTATTAAATCTAACCTAGACCAAGAATTTAATGCTGTTTCCAATGCTTCTTCTTTCAATTCCATTACTTTATAGTAGGGATGCTTTAGTTTTTCTTCTTCACTAATGTAGATGCTCATGATATTACCATTTAAATTGTGTTGTCTCTTAATTATTTATTCAGGATTAACAAATAAAGTTCCTAAATGCTCGACATCTTCATTATCAACTACCGTAAGCCAAACATTCGTTTCTACCCCATGAACGCCATTAGAAAGATTAACTGCTAATTTTTGTTCATTCACTTTAATCACTCTTCCTTCTACTTGAGAATAGTCAGATTTATTGATGGTTACTTTATGACCAATCAAATCGTTTGTATGGACTTCTACCACTTCTAATTCACCTACACGTATGGTATTAATTGGTGGTAAAGATAATCCAGTATTCAAAGCTTGAATGTCTGCTCTTGGTCTTTTATCATCTGCAATTACCTCCAAAACAACATACAACTGATTTGGATTTTCATCTGGTAGCGGAGTGTGGAACTTAACAATATTCCCTTTTGAAATTAACGTCATATTTAAACCATTATAATTATACAAGCTTGTTTACTAACGAAACAAATATAATAAAAACGGATGTTATTAAGTGCAATATATTGAACCTTTTAAAGCATTTTATTAACAAATTTAAACGATGTGAATTATTAATTTTTATGGTTTTCCACATTTTGCTAAAAATAATAAATTAAGCACCAACCCATCATCCTCTACGAATTCTTCCAATATATGGACTTTGAGATAGCGAAAATTGCACCACTAATCAAATAATTTTGGGGTCTCTTGTAAATAAATTACAAACTGTAGTCCATAAAAAAACCTCCAAGTTTCCTTGAAGGTGATTCCTTCCGCAGAGAAAGAGGGGTTCACTTCGTTGTTCCCAGAGCGGGAATCCTGGGCAAAAGAAAACCTAAATGATTATTGGCATAATCGTTCGTTTTTTTTATTTTATAACCGCTTACAAAAGCGGAGCTTTGATTATTTAAGATAAGGGATTAACTTCGTTGTTCCCAGAGCGGGAATCCTGGGCAAAAGAAAAAGGGATTCACTTCGTTGTTCCCAGAGAGGGGATCCTGGGCGAAGAAAAAGGGATTAACTTCGTTGTTCCCAGTAGGGAATCTTGACCGAAGAAAAACAAACACCCCTATGGGGAGTTTTTGGTTTTTTTGTTTTCTGTCGCTTACGAAAGTTGGCACTTTCGACGCTACAGAAAACAAAGAAACCGAAACTCTCGTTTCGGTTTTTCTTCGCGGAGAAAGAGGGATTTGTCTGCTAAAAAAGCCACCAATAAAACCAATACTTCACAAAGTATTTTATTTAAGTGACACCTCGACTGACACCTCTTTATTAGGATTACAATTATCTTAAATTCAA
>JAYTIV010000010.1:0-2378 GCA_043731625.1 Flavobacterium sp.
AATATATTTACTAATTATGAGCGATAACAATCTACAACAAGGTCAAATTAACATTGAATTGGATGAAAAAACTGCTGAAGGAATTTATTCTAATTTAGCAATTATAAATCATTCACCATCAGAATTTGTATTAGATTTTGTAACAATAATGCCAGGAGTTCCTAAATCTAAAGTAAAATCTAGAATAATATTAACGCCACAGCACGCTAAAAGATTACTTAAAGCAATTGCTGAAAACATTAGTAGATTCGAATCTGCTCACGGTGAAATAAAAGATTCAGAGCAACCTCATATTCCTTTGAATTTTGGTCCAACTGGACAAGCATAAAAATAAATTCTTAAATTTATATAGAAGCCGTCTCATAACTGAGGCGGTTTTTTTATGATTTATTTGGAAGTTAAATTATTATTTTGTATATTTATAGTGTTGATATACAGATAATTGATATGAATTTTAGAGACTATAATCAAAAACAAACGGTATTATTTCCACATTCATTTGATGATTTAATTCCATCTTCCCATCCAGTTCGAGTAGTTGACCAAGTTGTAGAGCAACTCAATCTTCAAGGACTTATCAAAACCTATAAAAAAGAAGGTAATCCGAGTTATCATCCAAAAATGTTGCTCAAAGTGATGTTGTATTCGTATATGACCAATGTCTATTCTTCAAGAAAAATTGAACAGGCACTTCGAGAGAACATTAATTTTATGTGGTTAAGTTCAATGACAATAGTAGACCACAATACTGTTAACAGATTTAGAAGTAACAAACTGCAAGAGAGTTTTAAAGAAATTTTCAAACAAGTAGTTTTAATGTTAGCCGATGAAGGTTTGATTACCTTAAAACAAATTTATACCGATGGCACAAAAATAGAGGCCCAAGCTGGGAAATATACTTTCGTTTGGGGTAAAAGTATTGCTACCAACAAACAAAAAATGCTTACCCAATTGGAAGATTTATGGAACTATGCCCAAAGCGTTGCTAAAGACGATGATCATAATCCTGAACCGCCAGAGTTCATAGAAATAAGTAAAGAAATTATTGAAAAAACAGTTCAACAAATAGATGCCAAGCTAATAGGCAATGAAAATGCAAGTACAAAAGCCAAAGCCAAACTCAATTATATCAAGAAAAACTTTATTGTCAATTTAGAAAAATACAAACAGCAACAAGAAATTTTAGGCACTAGAAACTCCTATAGTAAAACCGATACAGAGGCAACTTTCATGCGAATGAAAGAAGATCATATGCTTAATGGACAACTAAAACCTGGCTACAACCAACAAATATCTACCGAGAATCAAATCATCGTTCACTACACCACACATCAAAATCCAACAGATACCAAAACCTTAAAACCCCATTTAGAAGATTTTAAAGAAACATTTGGAGAAGAAATCTTTAAAGAATTAAAAGAAATTACCGCCGATGCAGGTTATGGAAGCGAAGAAAACTACGATTATCTCGAACAATCAGCACTAACAGCTTATGTGAAATACAATACTTTTGATAAAGAGCAGGACAAAAAATACCAACAAAAGCACAAGCCATTTAGCAAAGAAAACCTCTATTACAATCAAGAAGAAGATTATTATGTGTGTCCAATGGGACAAAAAATGCTACAAACTCATCAAAGTAAAAAAACTACCGAAGCTGGCTACACTCAAAACACGAGTCATTACCAAGCCCAAAACTGCAATGCTTGCCCACTGCGAACACAATGTTACAAAGCCAAAGGAAATAGAAGCATCGAGCGAAACCACAATTTAGAAAGACACAAACAAAAAACAAGAGAATTACTACTAAGTGAAATAGGTATACAAAAACGAAAACAACGCACCGCCGATGTAGAACCTGTATTTGCACAACTCAAGCACAATAACGGTTTTAGACGATTTACGCTAAAAGGAATCAAAAAAGTAGATTTAGAGTTTGGATTAATGGCAATTGCCCATAATCTAAGAAAGAAAATTGCAGCATAAGGGCAATTTTTTCTCCAATTGAATTTTTCCGAAATTAAAAACGAATCTTAATCAAAATAAAAAAAACCGTCTCAAATTTTGTTATGAGACGGCTTCTTTAAATTAAAAATTATTAAAAATTATTAAAAAAAATGAATCAAAAAATATATTTCACTTCCGATCATCATTTTGGTCATGCTAATATTATTAAATTTAGCGAACGACCATTTGATAATATGGAAATTATGGATGAAGAACTCATAAAACGATGGAATGAGAAGATTCAACCATCTGATATTGTATATCACTTGGGAGATATTTCTTTAGCAAGACCAGAACGAACAAAGGAAATTTTAGACCAATTAAACGGAACCATTTATTTGATAAAAGGTAATCACGATAAGTCGGCTTTA
>JAYTIV010000011.1:0-15011 GCA_043731625.1 Flavobacterium sp.
TAAAGGAAAGTGAAGTATGCGTAAGTGGATAATTGTATTTTTGTTTAAATGCAACAGCTTCGGGATAAGAAATAATTGGGTTTATTTTTTCGTCATTATTTCCATTCATTCTTTCAGAAACATCATATTGCTCAATATTAAAAGTATTGGCACCCATTGATGCGAATTTTGTAGAAATTGTGTTTTCTAATGCTGCCACAACGGTAAGGATACAAACCAAAGCTGTAATTCCAATAGCAATTATTAAAACAGTAAGTATGGTTCGCAACAATTGTGTTCGTATAGAACTAAGTGCGATCCTAACATTTTCTTTAAATAATTTAAACATCATTTGAATTTGTCACGAAATTACAGTTTTTGTTACAAGTTTGTTTTAGTTGTGGCATTATTTATTTTAAAAATAAGATATTTGCATTTGAAATATAAATATAAAAAGTACAAATTAGGATTTGAACTTCTATAATTTATAATTTGTAATACGTAATCAATAACAATGGCTCAAAAACCAAGCATACCAAAGGGAACAAGAGATTTTTCACCAATAGAGGTGGCAAAACGGCAGTATATTATTTCAATCATTAAAAATAATTTCGAAAAATATGGGTATCAACCTATTGAAACCCCTTCATTTGAAAACTCCGAAACCTTAATGGGGAAATATGGAGAAGAAGGCGATCGATTGATTTTTAAAATATTGAATTCAGGAAATTTCTTTTTTAATAAAAACAAAATCGAGTTGCCAGAATCTATTGAATTATTACAAGAAACTGATGCTGATAAATTATCTCTTAATCAACGAATCGAACTTAATAAATTTACCGGAAAAATATCCGAAAAAGCCCTTCGTTATGACTTAACAGTGCCTTTTGCGCGATATGTAGTACAACATCAAAACGAAATTGAATTTCCGTTTAAACGTTATCAAATCCAACCTGTTTGGCGAGCAGATCGACCTCAAAAAGGACGTTTCAGAGAGTTTTATCAATGTGATGCTGATGTGGTTGGGTCTAAATCGTTATGGCAAGAAGTAGAATTGGTTTTGCTTTATGATGCTGTTTTTGCAGATTTAGGATTGAAAGGCGTTACTATAAAAATCAATAACCGTAAAATTCTTTCTGGAATTGCTGAGGTTATTGGAGCATCAGATAAGTTGATCGATTTTACAGTAGCACTTGATAAACTTGACAAAATTGGCGAAGATGGAGTCAAAAATGAAATGATCGAAAAAGGAATTTCAGAAGATGCTATCAAAAAAGTGCAACCCTTATTTAATTTCACAGGTAGTATTTCTGAAAAAATAAATAAACTTTCAGTTTTATTATCAGAATCAATTGAAGGGATGAAAGGAGTAGAAGAGTTGCAATTTATTTGTGAAAATGTAACAAAATTAGGATTGAAAGATGCTGTTTTAGATCTTGATGTAACTCTTGCTCGCGGACTTAATTATTACACAGGTGCTATTTTTGAAGTGGCTCCACCAAAAGCAGTTGCAATGGGATCAATAGGTGGTGGCGGAAGATATGATGACTTAACTGGGGTTTTTGGGTTGAAAGATATGAGTGGTGTTGGAATTTCTTTTGGATTAGATCGCATTTATTTGGTCATCGATGAATTAAATTTGTTTCCAGAAACAGTTACTACGACATCAAAAGCATTATTTATTAATTATGGTAATAATGAAGCTTTTTATGCCATGCAAGCCATTCAAAAATTAAGACAATATAATATTAAAACAGAATTATATCCCGATGCTACAAAGGTTGGGAAGCAATTTATGCACGCAGACAAACGTCAGATTCCTTTTGCAGTAATAGTTGGTGAAACAGAAATGAAAAATGAAATGTTTGGGTTGAAAAATTTACTAACAGGAGATCAAATCACCGTTGATTTTGAGGAATTAAAAAATAAATTAGGATAGTATTTAATATTAAAAAAGCCTCTCAAATTGAGAGGCTTTTTTGCTTTTTTTGGGGAAAAAAGGGTTTTTTGGGCGATGTCATTTTATTTTAATAACATCATTCGATTTTGCATTTCAAGTAGGTTGTTATGCGGTTGTATTCATTTTTAAAAAAACTTTATTTTTAATAATATATTCACTTTTTTAGTGTGATTTCATATAGTATGTTTCGTTTTCTTTAGCAAATATCTATATAATTCAAGGGGTAAATTTTCTTATTCGATGAATGGAAAATAACTGTAGTTGAATAGATTTTATCTTTCTTTTAAAGGTTTTTGCGTATTTTTTATTTCAACATTATTTTTTTACTCACATCACCATTCGAGGTTTGTACTTTTACGATATACGTTCCGGTACTATAATTGTTAATAGGAATTTGAATTTTAGTTTGATTTTTATTCTCTACGTTCCACGAGTTTAGCGATTGCCCTAGAATGTTGAACAAGCTCACCGATTTAACGACTAAATCAGATTTGTTGTTGTTAATGATAATCAAATTCTCATTTGCGTTATAGGTTACAGCAATATGATTACTGGCATCAAAACTTGTTGTGGCAAGCGTAGGATTTGTAAATCTCATAGAGAAACGATCATTGAAAGTTCCAGCAGGAAGATTCACCTCAAACTGTTGGTTGCGAATACTGTGATACAAACCAGTTACATTATCATAAATATAAATTTCTTGAGCATCATCGAAGTTTTTGGTAGCATCAATTAGGAATTTCACAATACCTTCTGAAGCCGTTTTTACTCCAATAGGATAAATATTAGCTGTGTTAAAGTATCCTTCACCTTGAATAACGAGTTTGGTAGTTCCGTTTAAGAAATACATATCTGTAGGTTGCGTGTCTAAATGTACCGCATCATACCCAGGATCAATAGCACTTGTTGCTTTTTCATTAGCAAAACCAAGCACTGCTTCTCTGTGGTAATTGTTAGCAGAATTATACCCAAGTCTGATGATAGCAAAGTTATCTTCAGGTTCAGTCGTTATATCTTCAGCATTATTCGAATTAACATCAATAATAGAAGCACTACTATTTTGTCTGAACATTACGTTTGAAGCGACATCATCCTCTTTTTTGAAATTTCTTTGACTGTTGTCAAAAGTAATGGTTCCGCCAGTTGCACTACCGTATACCATAAACCCTTGTGCTACAGGAAGGTATCTGTTAGGATATCTATTACTCGTTCCTAAACCACTCACACCAGTAGGAGAGATAGGACTTGCACTTGCTAGCAAGTTGTAGGTTGCATAACCACCTTGATAATCAGCTAGATTATGCGTTGAGTTGGTCGTAAAATGTTCCCATAAATAAATGCTACCAGTTGTAGAAGATAAATTGGCATTGATAAAATCATTAGCATCAAGAGCCGAAGGGTAAGGATTACCACAAAGGTTCAAGTTGTTGGCCGCAATAGGAAGCGTAATAGTTCCGTTATTGGGTTTACCCACAAACGTATAGTTTTGAGTAGCACCTTCGGCATCACTCCCTTTCATTGTGTATCCTTGACCAGAGAGTAAACTTCCGTTTTGACCCACAGCCGACCAGTTGGCGTAAGCAGGATTTTGGTTTTGGAATTTATAAATCCAAGCCGAGCATAAAGAGATAGGACTCGTTGCTGCACTGTTGTAACCAGCAATCCAATTGATGTTTTGAGGTGTAGCAGTTGTACCATCTTTCATCATACCACTCACCGTATACGCATTGTTGTTACTAGTAGTGCTCAAAGCACCTACAGGAGATGACCAATAGTTGTAATTGAATTTATTCGATTGTCCTTTTTGGTCTCTTTCTAAAGAACCTGCACTAGCCACATCAAGATCACTATTGATGCCTTGTACTAATTGTGATTTTCCAGCTAAATCAATTTTACCATCCAGTTTAAGGTACCAGTTGTTTTCGAGATTGGTATCGTTGTTCATTGTAATGGTAACACTAGGATCTACAAACATACCTAAATCAATACTATTAGATGTTTCGGTAATATTGTGTCTTACTTGCACTATAGACCAATCATAATCGGTGATGTCTTGCCCACGAACTTCGTTTGTTGGGCTGTTTACAGCCGTTGCAAAAGTTCCTGTTCTCTCGGTAACAAAAGGCATTGGCGCTTGTTGAACTTTGATTACTTTGTTGTTGTATATTTTCATTCCAGTTCCAGAATCAATACCAGCAGTGGTTAAATCATCAATAATATCATCTTTATAAGCATCCATTCTGTAATAACGTAACAAATTAGCAAAAGGCAAAGTTTCGATATCTTTAGGAACAATAGTTCCTCGAACTTGAACGCTTGTGTTTTGAATTTCTTGATATACCATTCTTTGTAATTGAGTTGCAGTAAGCGCTACATTGAAAATACGTACTTCATCAATTTTACCTTTGAAATAATTAGAACTCGTAGAAGCACTACGACCAATTGTAAGTAAAGAAGCATCGGCAGTAACACTTGAGCTAACGGCTAAATTTAAAACTTCATTCCCATTTAGGTATAATTTTAAGCGACCACCACCAAGAACAGTTGCAACGTGATACCATTGATTTGTATTAAGTGCAACAGTAGTATAAGAAATAGTGCTACTATTCATAAATATTTCAACTTGTTTAGAATCATTAATTCTAAGATTAAATTTATCTTGACCTGCAATCACGCCAGTAGTAGTAAAACCACTATTCAAATTAATCCAAGCCATAAGAGTAACATTTGACAATCCTTCAAGAACCGATACTCCTTGACCATAATCATTACGACCATCAAAATCTAAGAATAGTTTTCGGTTTAAATCTCGGGGAGAACCAAAATAATTTATATTAGTGTCAAAACTATCTCTTAAACCATCCTTGTCTATATCAGCTGTATTATCAATAATTCCATTGTTATTTGCATCTAATGATGCATATAATGTTTGAGAAATATCAGTAACTCCTGCAACTTGTGAAATAACTTTCAGATAATCTGGATTTCCAGTACCTAATGTGTTTTTTGGAGTTGTTTTAACTCCATTTGCAAACCCACCATAAGTATCAAACATAGATAGGATTCCGTCTTGATCATCATCAGTTCCTTCTCCAGCACCATCACAATTAATATCACCATCACCATTCAATAATCCTGCTTCATCAACATCAAAATTGGCATCATTATCTGAATCTAAATCAACATAATTCGGTATGCTATCTCCATCAAAATCAAGTTGGTTTTGAGTAGAGTAGTATGCTTCGGGAATATCATGCCAGCCATTTCCATTGGTATCTTTCCAAGTTCCTCCAGAAGCGATAGGAATTAAATTCATAGTATCACGACCATTACCAAAAGCAGACCAACCGTCCTCAATAATTCCACCAATTCCATCATTATCTGAGTCAAGGTCAAAAACATCTGCACCACCATCTCCATCAGAATCAGACAATTTTTGTACAATAAATATATCGTCTATAGCTAAGTCATTTCCGCCACCACCAACTTGTAAATTTCTAAATACAATTGAGAACCCATTTGTAGTTGTTGGAGTAAATGTTACTGTATATTGATGCCAATCTGAAATAGTATTTGAAAGTACACTTGATGGTGCAATATTTCCTGTTGTAATTGTACTTCCTGGTATGATTGTATTATTTAAATCGAAAAAATCAACTTGAATTTGTGGTCTAGGTCTTGACGCGATTCCACTCGCATCTTCTCTATCTAAATTTATAGCCCAAAAGCTGTAAGTTATAGGCGCGCCAATAACAACTCCTTGCACCACACTTCGATAAAATTCTGCAGTGATAGATGGTGTTGCATTAAACAAACCCATTCTACCATTTATATCACCTGATGTATGATCTGGTCCTGTATACCAATAATCAACTGCCCATGATGCAATTTGTGCACTACTACCTACAGTATAATTTCCATCATTTAAGCTATAATCAGTATCGCACTCATCAGATGCTTGCGCTACAGTTCCGTCTTCATAACAGTAATCTGTAATTGCTGTTGCAATATTAGTATTTATTCTTGCTCTATTTAATCCACTACCAAAATCTTCATTTAGTAAAATTAAATCTGTTATTGCTGGTGTACTATTTCCAGATACAAAACTTTGTTCTTTAGTATCTGGGATACCATCATTATCATCATCACTATCCTTATGATCATAAACGCCATCACTATCAGTGTCTTTAAATTTTTGAACACCCTCACCATTAATTGTAAATGTGTAGGGATTTTTGTTTACACCAAGATTATTATTTACAATACTAATAATAGCTGTTTTTACTCCTAATGATGTTGGATTGAAAGCTACTCTAAAAGTTCTAGTACCACCACTTGCAGGAACAGGTGAAATTGCTTGTAGGTCAACTATAAAATCTGAGGACCCAGATATTGTTATACAAGGAGTACCTGTAAGATTTAAAGCTGTTGAAGCAGTATTTTTAATTGTAAAAATTCTATAAATTGGCGCGCTAATATTTGTTGTTTGAAAATCGGTATAATTTGTAATAGATGTTGTTGTGTCACCATCTGATATAATTTTATTTGCACTTATTCCTCCATAGATATCCATAGTAGAGGCAGTTCCTGTTCCTTGAATTACAAAATCATAGATTGATTCATTTCCATCATTGTTAAATATATTTATTGTAGCAGTTCTAGTTCCTGTTGCACTAGGAATAAATCTAACAACAAATGTAGTAGAACTGCTACCAACAATGCTACTACTTGGTTGTGTTGTTACACTAAAATCAGAAGCATTAGCACCTGTAAATTTAATGTCACTTATTATTAATGGCGTTGATGTAGCTCCAATATTTTCTATTGTAAAAGTTTTTGATATAAAACCCGAACCAACATCAGTTGAACCAAACAAGGTTCCGTCAGTTGCTATTGGTGCAATGTCTCCATCTAAAATTGTTAAAGAGTTTCCTATTAAATTTATTTCGGATGTAGATCCTGTTCCTTGAATAGAAAAATTATATGGATTTTCATCTAAATCATTATTTGTAAAGGATAATGTTGCTGTTCTAAGACCATTTGCACTCGGATTAAATGTTACCTGAAATGTTGTACTGCCTCCTGAAACAATTGTTGATGCTGGTGAGGCGGATATTGAAAAGTCTCCGGCATTTGTTCCTGATAACGTTGGTGTTGCAACTGTCAAACTACTTATACCACTATTTTGTATTGTAAAAGTTTTTATAATTGTTCCTGAAGCTGTATCCATTATACCAAAGTCTGAGAAATCACTTGTATTTGGTGTAGTATCGCCATCGGCAATTGATAATGGAAAACCCAATACATCTATCTCTCTTTGGGTTCCAATTTTTACATTATCAATATAAAAAAATTCTGAGGAATCTAATTGCAATGCTCTTACTCTAATTTTTAATTGAGTTCTGACAGGAGCAGCAGGAACAGAAAATATGAACGGATTTGTAACAGCATCAGCTGTACCATATGCTATATTTTTATCAGTAGTACCAACAATTAACCTTGTTGAGGTGTAAGTTATCCCATCGTCATACGAAATATCAAACCACAAATCTTCATTAGTATCAACTCCTGTTGATGAAAATGCAATGGACACTTGAACAGCAGTATAGCTAGTTATGTCAACATTTGTAAATGTAACACTTGTGTCAGTATTAGTTGTACCAGTAAATCTAAGAGAGTTTGGAGACGAGACAAGTCTTGTTGTACTAGCTACTACATTGGTAGCATTTGAAACAGTATAAGCTAAATTATCTCTGTTCAGACCATCAAAGCCTTGGTTTGAAATAAGTCCTACTTGTGAATAAATTAGTGTTGTAAATAAAATTGTATTTAATTTTATAAATGAAATAAGATACTTTAGTATAGTTTTTTTCATGATTATTTTTCCTCTGAATTTTGTTTTAGTTATTAATTGTATTTGACACAACAAAAATATTATTATTTATTAATATTTACGATTAAATACATATAAAATCGATTAAGTACATAAATACATAAAAAATGTAAGTTAAAAATAACAAAAAAATGCAATGTTCTATAATTTTAAAAACCCCTCACTAGGAGAGGTTTTTTCTTTTTTGGGAAAAAAAGGGAGGAATTAATTGATGATAATTTTTTTGTTACTATCACCTTTTAAGGTTTGCACTTTTACTATATAGGTTCCAGTGCTTGTGCCAATAACTGGTATACTAATTCTTGATTGCTCTTTGTTATCAATATTCCAATTGTTAATGTTTTGCCCGAGCATATTGTATAATGAAATAGATTTAATTGTATTTTCTTTTGAATTATTATTAACAAAAATCGTTTTGTTAGAGACATTATAATTGAGATAAATGGTCTCTTCAATATTAAATTTTGGAGTTGTTAAAGCTGGATTTGCAAATCGTAAAAAGAAACGATCATTAACTGTAGTTATCTGCAAATCAACTTCATAAGATTCTGTTCTAATGTTATGATAACTATTATTTAAAGCATCATAAAGATAAATATCTTGAGATTCCTCTATATTTAATACTTCGTCAATAGTAAATTTAACTATTCCTTGTAAGCCATTTTTAACTTTTAATGGATAACTGTTATTTAAATTAAAATAACCTTCACCTTGGATAATTAAATTTGAATTCCCATTTACAAAATAGATATCTGACGGTTGTGTGTCTATGTTAAGTGCATCATAGCCCAAATCGAATCCGCTTGAAGCATTTTCGTTCATAAAACCTAAAAGAATTTGTCTATGATATCCATCAGCAGTATCAAAACCTAGACGAATTTTTTTGAACTCATCTTCTGGTAATTCATCATCATCATTATTGTTATTATAATCAGTATTTACAGTTGCTCTAAATAAATCGTTTGAATTACTGTTTTTTTCTTTAACAAATACTCTTTGATTATTATTGAATTTTATATTACCACCATTTGCATTTCCTTTTACTAAGAATGCTTGACCCACAGGAATATATCTACCTGGGATTTTTTTACTTGAGCCTATTTGACTAGTTCCATTTGGCGATACAGGTGGTGCTCCACCAACTAGAGTTCTTGTAGCATAACCACCTTGATAATCTATTAAATTATGTGAAGTATTGGTTTCATAATGTTCCCAGAAATATAAAGTTCCCGATATTGAATTGCTGTTGTTTTTTATAAATTCATTAGCATCAATAGCTGATGGATAGGGATTTCCACAAAGATTTAAATTCCCTGCAAGTATCGGAACAAATATTTCGCCATTGTTAGGTTTTCCTACAAAAGTATAATTTTGATAAATACCTTCTGCATCACTGCCTTTAAGAGTAAATCCTTGTCCGGGATTCAATATACCATAAGGGCCAACCGATGACCAATTTGCAAATCCATAACTTAGATTTTGGTATTTAAAAATCCAATAGCTACTTAATGTGATAGGTGTAGTTGCAATACCATCATAACCAGAATACCAATTTATATTTTGTGGGTTTATACTAATTGTGCCATCTTTCATAACGCTATCAACAGTAAGGACTTTATTATTATTTCCATCTAAATTTGTAAAAACTGGTGATGACCAATAATTATAACTGTATTTATTGGTGTGCCCTTTTTGATCTCTCTCTATTAATCCAGAAGTTGAAGTTTCTATATCAGAATTTAAACTTTGAATCAATTGAGATGAATCAACTAAATCTATTTTTCCAGTAAGTTTCAAATAATGAGAAATTTCTAGTTTTGTATTATTAGTTGCACTCAACGTATTATTATCAATTAATAATCCTAAAAGTGTTTTATTGCTTTTTGATTCTACATTGTTTTTTATTTTTACAATATTCCAATTTATAGGAGTTGTATTATCAACGATTGATACGCTGTTTGGTAAAGATTGTAAAGATCCGTATTGCCAAGTGTTAGCATTTGACCATAATCCATTTGAATTTGTATTATATGGTATTGGAGCTGTTTGAGTGCTTATACTTAATTTACCGTTTATAATAATTCCATGGTTATCAAAGTTAGAATTGTCTTCAACATTATTTCCTACAAATGAATTCATATTATAATATGCAATAAGATTATTCCAATTTAAAGCACTAATATCATTTTTAGAAATTGTAGATGGAATTATTGATCCAGCAGTTGTAGTCCCTATAGCTTTTATTTCTTGATTCATAATAAAACGAATTTCTTCTTGACTTAAAGAAATATTCCATAATCTGAATTCATCAATATCACCTTTAAATAAATTGGCTTGACTGTTTTCTGAATTATAAAGCGCTCCAATGCAAAAGTTGTCTTGGGTAACACTTGGGTTTGTATTAATTGCAGCATTTTTATCTAAAACACCATCAATATATATAGATAAAATAGTATTGCTGTATGTTACAGCTATGTTTCTCCAAATAGCATTAGGAATATTTGTATTTGAAGTCATTTCATATTGAACTCCATTTACAAACCAAGTCATCATGACTTTATTGCTATTACTTAATTTAAGTTGATATCCATTTGATGTATTTCCTTTACTAGCAATTATTTTATCTGAAAAATTAAAGTTTGATCCATTAGGTTTTATCCAAACCATAAAAGTAAAACTAGTATCAAAATTTTGTGATGAACTTGTTTTCATATAATCATCAACTCCATCAAATGAAAGTTGCGTTTGTGAAAACGTATTGGTACAAAACAAAAGCAAATATAGTTTTGCAATAGTTTTAATAAAAAGGTAAGTGTTTGTTTTCATATTTAATTCACTTTAATAAGCTATAAAATCATATATGCTTAGATAACATTACAAATGTATACTTTGAATATTGATTTGCAAAATAAAACATCGATAAAATACTTATAATATAGATTAAATACATAAATAACTAAAATATATAAAATAAAACTTACAAAAACAAAAATATTTTAAAAACAAAAAACCTCTCACTAGGAGAGGTTTTTTCACTTCTTTGGGGAAAAAAGGGGGATTAATGAATGATGATTTTTTTACTTACATCACCGTTAGAGGTTTGTACTTTTACGATATACGTACCTGTACTATAATTGTTAATAGGAATTTGAATTTTTGCTTGATTATTCTTTTCAACATTCCAAGAATTAAGTGACTGACCAAGAATGTTGAACAAGCTTACCGATTTAACAACTAAATCAGATTTGTTGTTGTTTATGGTAATCAAGTTTTCATTTGTATTATACATTACTGCAATGTTATTACTAACATCAAAGCTTGTTGTAGCAAGGGCAGGATTTGTAAATCGCATAGAAAAACGATCGTTGAAAGTTCCAGCAGGAAGATTCACCTCAAACTCTTGGTTACGTATGCTATGGTAGATGCCAGTTACATTGTCATAGATATAAATTTCTTGAGCTGCATCAAAATTTTGAGTAGCATCAATTAGGAATCTCACATAACCTTCCGAAGCTGTTTTTACTCCAATAGGATAAATATTAGCTGTGTTAAAGAAACCTTCGCCTTGAATAACGAGTTTCGTAGTTCCGTTTAAGAAATACATATCTATAGGTTGTGTGTCTAAATGTACTGCATCATAACCTGGATCAATAGCATTTGTTGCTTTATCATTTGCAAAACCAAGCACCGCTTCTCTATGGTAATTATTAGCAGAATTATATCCAAGTCTAATGATTGCAAAATTATCTGCAGGTTCGGTTGTTACATCTTCAGCATTATTAGAATTAACATCAATAATAGAAGCAATACTGTTTTGTCTGAACATTACGTTTGAAGCCACGTCATCTTCTTTTTTGAAATTTCTCTGACTGTTGTCAAAAGTAATGGTTCCGCCAGTTGTGCTACCGTATACCATAAACCCTTGTCCGACAGGAAGGTATCTGTTAGGATAACGGTTACTAGTTCCTAAACCACTCACGCCAGTAGGAGATATAGGTTTGGCACTAGTTAACAAATTGTAGGTTGCATAACCACCTTGATAATCACCAAGATTATGAGATGAATTGGTAGTAAAATGTTCCCATAAATATATAGTACCCGTTGTTGAACTTAAATTGGCACTGATAAAATCATTAGCATCAAGAGCAGAAGGGTAAGGGTTACCACAAAGGTTCAAGTTATTGGCAGCAATAGGAAGAGTAATAGTACCGTTATTTGGTTTACCCACAAACGTATAGTTTTGAGTAGTACCTTCGGCATCACTACCTTTCATTGTGTAACCTTGACCAGAAAGTAAGCTACCGTTTTGACCCGCAGCCGACCAATTGGCATAATCAGGAGTTTGGTTTTGGAATTTATAAATCCAAACCGAACATAATGATATAGGACTCGTAGCAGCACTGTTGTAACCAGCAATCCAATTGATGTTTTGAGGTGTAGTAGTTGTTCCATCTTTCATCACACCACTCACCGTATAAGCATTGTTGTTGCTAGTAGTACTCAAGGCACCTACAGGAGACGACCAATAGTTGTAATTAAATTTATTTGTTTGTCCTTTTTGGTCTCTTTCTAAAGAACCCGCACTAGCTACATCAAGATCACTATTGATACCTTGTACTAATTGCGATTTTCCAGCTAAATCAATTTTACCATCAAGTTTAAAATACCAATTGTTTTCAAGATTAGTGTCATTATTCATTGTAATGGTAACACTAGGATCTACAATCATACCCAAATCTATACTATTAGCAGTTTCGGTAATATTGTGTTTTACTTGCACAATTGACCAATCATAATCGGTAATGTCTTGCCCACGTACTTCGTTTGTTGGACTATTTACAGCCGATGCAAAAGTTCCCGTTCTCTCAGTAACAAAAGGCATTGGAGCTTGTTGTACTTTGATTACTTTGTTGTTGTATATTTTCATACCTGTTCCAGAATCAATACCAGCAGTAGTCAAATCATCAATAATATCATTTTTATAAGCATCCATTCTGTAATAACGTAACATATTTGCAAAAGGCAAGGCTTCAATATCTTTAGGAACAATAGTTCCTCGAACTTGAGCGCTTGTGTTTTGAATTTCTTGATATACCATTCTTTGTAATTGAATATCAGTAAGTGCAACATTGAATACACGTACCTCATCGATTTTACCTTTGAAGAAATATGTACTTGCTATAGGGTGTTTACCAATAGTTAAAAGAGAAGTATCGGCTGCAATGTTTCCAGTGAGAGTATTAGTTTTTACTAATTTCCCATTTATGTATAATTTTAAAAATCCATCACCATAAGTTGCTGCAACATGATACCACTGGTTGGGATTAAGAGTAGTTCCAACATAATTAGATGTAGTACTATTAACTACAACTTCTAATTTTCTAGTATTATTGATTCTAATTTGAAAATTAAATTGACCAACAATCCATCCTTGAGTGAAACTGCTATCTAAATTTATCCAAGCCATTAGTGTTCCACTTGATAATCCACCAAGAACAGCTGTTCCTTGACCATAATCATTACGTCCATCAAAATCTAAGAACAGTTTACGATTTAAATCACGAGGAGAACCAAAAAAGGCGGTGTTTGTATCAAATCCATCAAGAATTCCATCACCATCTGCATCTGTTGCACCATCAATAATACCATCATTATTAGCGTCTAAACTAGCAAATAGAGTAGTAGATATATCATATACTCCAGCTGTAAGTGAACTCAATTTTAAATAATCTGGATTTCCAGAACCTAAAGTATTTGAAGGTACTGCTTTTCCAGTATTACCAAATCCTACTAGAGAATCGAAAACATTTAAAATACCATCGGCATCAGAATCTAATCCTTCTCCTTTTCCATCACAATTGATATCACCATCACCATTAAAAAGGCCAGCTTCATCTACGTCAAACATTACATCATTATCAGAATCTAAATCAAGATAATTAGGTTTAGAATCACCATCAAAATTAGCAGGTGAATTTGAAGCATAGTATGTTAGTGAAGCATCGTTCCAACCATCTGAGTTCGCATCCGTCCAAAGTGTCAAATCCATTGTGTCTTTACCGTTGCTTAAAGCAATTTGACCTTCTTCGATGATATCTCCTATTCCGTCATTATCAGAATCTAAGTCAAGTGAATTTATAATTCCATCACCATCTGCATCAGCAATTCCTTCTATAGTGTCAGAAATACCATCATTGTCATCATCTAAATCTAGATTATCTGTTATTCCATCGCTATCTGTATCAGGATAGATAACCGTTGCTACAACAGGAACTCTAGTAGATGTACAGCTTCCGCTAACACTTTCTACATAATAAGTAGTGGTTATAGAAATTGAAGGTGTAGTAAAACTGGTTCCAGTTCCTAAAGCACTACCGCCAGAAGCATTTGCATACCAAGAAATGGTTCCAAGTGATGCAGTTGCTCCAAGTGTTACTGTTCCAGCTAAGTTTCTTGAACCTGGAGAGGTACCAGTAATTGTTGGTACTATTGGAGTTATTGTTACAGTAGCAGGGTCAGTTAAAGTTAATGTTCCTCCATTACATAAAGCATATTCTACTTTGGCAGTATACGTTGTAGTTGTAGTAGGGCATACATTAATATTTGCAGTATTTCCAACAACTGGACCTGTAGTTCCAGAACCTTCATACCAAGTAATAGTTGTTATAGAAGCTCCTGAAGGTAAAAATCTCCATGCTTCGTTTGTAGTGGTCCAATCTGTACTTAATGAGTTTCTATTTGGAGCAACTACTCCTGCAGTACCAGTTGCGTTTTGAATACCCACAACTGCATTACCTGAATTCCAAGTAGAACAAACTCTTTTTTCTTTAATATAAACTTCTATTATATTCGTATTTTCATATAATACAACCATTCCAGTATATGGTAGCGCGTTACAAGATGTTGAATACATCGGTACATCTGCCCAAGATATTATCATAGCTCTACAGCCACCATTTAAATTTACAAGTTCCCAACCAATCTCTCCATTTACACTTGGGTCAATATCATGATAAACACCAAATATTGTATTCAAAAACATTGTTGCACTCGGTACATTTGTAGAAATTGGCCAAGCAGAATAACCACCAGGAGTATTGTTTACGGTATCAAAACTTATAGCACCATTCGAGCTAATAATAAAATTATTGTAATTATTACCATAATAACAAAAGTTAA
>JAYTIV010000012.1:0-40286 GCA_043731625.1 Flavobacterium sp.
GTTATTCAGGAAATGGTATTTCTACAATTCCTGTTTTTGTTCCTTACCCAACAGTAACAAATGCTGCGCAATTTATTTATAATTTAGGTCCTGAAAAAGAATCTGCCTTTCATTTATTAAAAAATAATACTCAAATTTTAGTAAACAATTATATAGAGCAAAATCTAAACAATCCTGAAGAACTTGGGGATGTACAAATTCTACTTTCAAATGTTGTGTTAATAACTAAAATATCTCAATTACCTGTAGAAACTGAGGAAAGTATTTTTAATTATTTAATTCAAAATGTTTTTTCTGTTGATAGTAAGAATTTTGTGAATTTTGAAGTTAATTATTTAATGCAGCATCAAGATGTGACTTTAGCACAATTTGAGAATTGGTTTATGACACCAAAAGAAGGTGTAGAAGATAACAACAATGTCACTTTATTAGAAGATACAGATTTAACTTTTCCTTCACAAAATTTACCGGCTTTTGATGATTTCATATTAGCCTTCCCTTCTCATACTGATGTAACGTTGGATGATTCTGTAGAAGTTTATACCTTGGTTGGCGGTTCCGTTTTAACAAAATATAATCAAGGAGCTAGAAATACTTGCGCATTAAGGGTATCAAGAGGGCTTAATTATTCTGGAGTAGCAATTCCACAAATTCCTGGTGTTACAGTTAAAGGTGCGGATAATAAAAACTATTTTTTAGTTGCTAAAAATTTATTCACTTGGATGAAAAGAACATTTGGTATACCAACAGGAAGTAATCATTTAACAACGGTAAATGGTGGTTTAAATGGTGTTAATTTTCCTAATTTATTGGCAGGAAAGCAAGGTGTTTATATAATGATTGCTGCTGATCCAATCCAATTTGAAGCATCTGGTCACGCAGATATGTATTTTGATAATGATTGTGATGGTGGATGTTATTTTAATGCAGTAGGTGAAATATTCTTTTGGGAGTTACCCTAAATTTGTTATATGAAAAATCTATTAAAATATACTACATTATTTCTTTTTTTCTTAAAAATGAATGGGCAAACAGTCGTTAAAGAACAATTTTTATATGAAAATGTTAAAATTGATTATTCATTTATTTCAGGCAAATCAAATAATATAAAATTCAATGTAATTATTGAAGAAAGTGATATAAAAATTAATACTATAGGACAAAAAATTAAAAACTGTTTTAAAAACAAAAAGAAACTTGGGGATATTTTTTATATTGTAATTCCTCATAAATTTAATAATAATAAGGTAACTTTTGTTCTCGAATTATTGAGTGATATTTTATCTAAAAGAAAATTAATAGATAAAGAAATGAATATCATCGCTCATTATGATTATACAAAACTATATGAGGAAATTAGAGTTAAAAATAAAGGAAAATATAAAAATTGTTTTTTAAACAAAATCAATAACTTATCTATTGTAAAAAACAATGATAGTATTTGTAATTATCTTTATTAAAATAAATCAATAGAAAATTTAAAAAGCAGTTTTGAGTGTCAAAACTGCTTTTTTTAATTCTAATAAAAAATATTTATGAAAAAAATATTTGCTTTTATAATTATTCCCGTTTTCATGTCATGTGCTGTTACAAGCATAAATAAAAAATTTGTAGAAAAATTTAAAAGGATTTTAAAATCCAAGCCTATTGCAATTGTGTTATTCAAGGTTATGAAAATAAAAAAATAACTTCTGATATGATCAGTAATGATAAATCTTTCTATTCGCCATTTATTAATAGTGTGTTTTCACAAGAATTATATAAAATTGGGGTTTAATTACATTTGATGTTGAAGGATTGCCTATATTTGATCCATTAGCAAATAATTGTGGCACTATGACAGATTTTGGCTTAGATTTTGCTGATCAATCATTAAGTGAAAGATACAGAAGACTGATATGTGTTTACGTGAATAAAAATCAAGAACCAAATACTGACTCTGAATGGTCACATTCTTTATTTAATACTGCTAATTTTGACACAAGTACGTTTAGACAGAAAATGGAACTATTTATATTAGCTAAACACGATTATGATAGTGAACCAGAAAATGTAAAAGCCTCATTAATTGCTCATTTTGGCAGTGCAGACTGGAAACAAAAAACATCAGAATATATGAGTTGGTTTGGATTACAAGGAACGCAAGATTTTGCAAATTGGTTATTAAGTTCTAATATTGATTATAATATTTGGAATAATGTAACTTCTCCTTTTACAGTGCCATTTCCAACAACAAACACTAACTGTAATTAATTATGAAGTATTTATTTTTGATTTTATTATCTGTGAATTTTGTTTATTCTCAGGAATCAAAATATTATTTAAAAAAAAGAGATACATTATATATCTTTATAGATGAAAATATTAGACTTGATTTTTCAGCAAAAAAGCACAAAGATATATTTCTTAATAACAAAAAAGTAGGTGTGGAAACTATTTATAATCTTTTCTCAGATTCTATAAAAATTCATAGGGATATTCAAATAAAAGAAGAGATTGATAATTTCAATAACAACCAAATAGTTTCTCGACCATACAACTCAAGTGATTTAGGAATTGATTTTTATAAAATTACTTCAAATTTGGATTATATTACCAAAATAAATGAAATTAGAAGTAAATCATTTTCAATTCTCAAAAAAAGACATTCTAAATTAAATATGACGAAAATAGATAGTGTTAATTATGATATGGATACATATTCGTTTTCAAGTTATAGAAATGAAACAAATATTTTTTCAAGCATCACTTTATCTTCATTTGAATTAAAGAAATTAAATGTTTTTGTTTTTGATAAAACACAGGAAAATTATAATCGATTAATTAAAATGGTTTCTGAAATACCTTACATTATTTTCTTTTGTAGTGAAAAATTAGGAAAAGGATATAAAGATGGTCCAGACTGGTTTATTTTTGATGAAGTTGTTTATCGAGAAAAGAATTTAAACGGAAGAATATAAAAAAGTGATTGTTTGATTGTTTAGTATCAATTCTGATTAAATTCATATCATAAATATAAACACTAAAGGCTACATTAATTTGTAGCTTTTTTTATATCGCCTCAAACAATTTCCCTGGCAAAGGTCTAATCACACCTTTCAATTCCATATTGAGTAGTAATCCAGAAATTCTATAGATAGGAAAATCACATTCTAGTGCAATACTATCAAGCATTTCTTTGCCATTTTTTTGCAGAAAATCATATACTTTTTGCTCGTCATTGTCTAAAGTAACAAACAATTGCTTTTGTAAGGTTGGCTTTTTAGACTTAGATTCTTCAATATCCCAATTGAGAATATAAACCAAATCGGCAGCAGAAGTAAGTAGATTTGCTTTCTGAGTTTTTATCAAATTATTACAACCTTGGCTATATTTATCAGAAATTCTTCCAGGTACAGCAAATACATCTCGATTATAATCGTTTGCCATAGTTGCGGTTATTAATGAGCCACCTTTATCAGCAGACTCAATAACAATTGTAGCTTCAGAAATTCCTGCTACTATGCGATTTCTTCTCACGAAATTTTCTTTATCAGGGTTAGAATTACTCCAAAACTCGGTCATAAAACCACCATTTTCTTCCATCTTCGCCATATATTTTTTATGCGTTTTGGGATATATTTGGTTCAATCCGTGAGCTAAAACGCCAATGGTTTGCAAATTATTATCCAAAGCTGCTTGATGTGCTACAATATCAACTCCGTATGCAAAACCACTTACTATTATTGGATTTAATGGTGCTAAGTCGGCAATGAGCTTTTTGCAAAATTCTGTTCCGTAAGATGTGATTTGTCTGGTGCCAACAATGCTTATTATTTTTCTGTTTTTAAGATTGATATTTCCTGCAGAAAATAATAAAACTGGACTATCAATACAATGTTTCAACCGTTCTGGATAATTCTCGTCTTGAAAAAAAGAAACGTTGATGTCGTTTTTTTGAATAAATTTAAGTTCTTCTTCGGCCTTTTCAAAAACTGTTTTGTCTTTCAAATTTTGAAGCAAAACAGAACCAATTCCATCAATTAATGAAAGTTTTGAAGCTTTGGTTTTGAATACTTCTGCAGCATTACCGCAATGAGTAAGCAGTTTTTTGGCAACAATATCTCCTACTCCTTCTACTTTTTGTAAGGCTAATACATAAAATAATTCTTCTTGACTCATAGTAACTCTTTGAAATTGAAAAGTATAAATTTTTTACCTGAATTGTTAATAAAAATTGTGAATAAAATTTTGATACTCTCTCGCATTGTATAACTTTGTTATTATGAAGATCGAACAATATATTTCTCAATTATTATATAGACACCAATGTGTCATCGTTCCGGGT
This sequence comes from Flavobacterium sp., assembly GCA_043731625.1. Lineage (GTDB taxonomy): Bacteria > Bacteroidota > Bacteroidia > Flavobacteriales > Flavobacteriaceae > Flavobacterium. The sequence goes on from JAYTIV010000012.1 coordinate 4,328, forward strand.
TTTGGTGCTTTTTTGACTGAAATTCACTCGGCACATTTGCACGAAAATACGAATTCTTTTTATCCTCCAAAGAAAGTTATTTCTTTTAGTTCTCAATTAAAAAATAATGATGGTTTTCTAGCTAATCATATTGCTCTAATGGAGAAATTATCTTATAATAACGCTGTTACAATGATAGAAAGCGAAGTTATTATTTGGAAAAGTATTCTTGAGGTAAATCATAAATTTGCTTTGAAAAATATTGGGGATTTAACTTTAAATTCTGAAAAAAGTCTTGTTTTTACACCTTCTGAAAGTATAAATTATCTTACAAGTTCGTTTGGATTGAATTCCTATGTATCTCCTTTAATAAAAAGAGAAGTGCTTCAAAATCTTGTTGAAGAAAAAATAGAAATCGAAGAAGATAAAGAAGTAATTGCATTAAACTCAACTATAAACAAAGGTCGTTCTTATCTAAAATATGCTGCGGTTTTTGTTGTTAGTTTAACTGGAGCTGGAATTTTTGGTTACCAAATGATGCAAAATAAAGTTCAACAAGAAACTTTGTTGGTAGAAACAACTGTTCAAAAAGAAGTTCAAAACAAGATACAAGAAGCTACTTTCTTAATAGAAAATCCTCTACCAAGTGTTTCACTTGCGCTAAAAGAAGAAAAATACTCCTACCATATTGTAGCTGGTGCCTTTAGAAATCAAGAAAATGCACAGAAAGCATTTCTAGATTTATTATCAAATGGTTATAAAGCTAGAAGAATTGCTCCAAACAAGCATGGATTGTTTCCTGTATTGTATGGTAGTTATCCTAATAAAGCTGAGGCTCAAAAAGCTTTGGCAGAAATTCATCAAACAGTCAGTCAAGAAGCTTGGTTGCTTGTTAAAGAATTATAAAATTAATCCCGTTATCAGCGGGATTTTTTTATGAACTCATTTATCTTTGCAAAAAAAAGATGAGTCCAAAACATCCTTCAGAATCCTTAACCATATTAACCGATTTGGTTTTGCCTAGTGAAACAAATCCTTTAAATAATCTATTTGGTGGCGAATTACTTGCTAGGATGGATCGTGCAGCGAGTATTGCTGCCAGAAGACATTCTCGTAGAATAACCGTTACCGCATCTGTAAATCATGTAGCATTTAATCGTGCCATACCATTAGGAAGTGTTGTAACAGTTGAAGCTAAAATTTCTAGAAGTTTTAGAAGTTCGATGGAGATTTTTCTTGATGTTTGGGTTGAAGATCGCGAATCTGGGATTAGAAGTAAAGCAAACGAAGCGATTTATACTTTTGTGGCTGTTGATGATATGGGAAGACCGATTGAAGTTCCTCCTGTAATCCCTGAAACCGATTTAGAAAAAGAACGATTTGAAGCAGCTTTGCGCAGAAAACAATTAAGTCTCGTTCTTGCTGGAAAAATGAATCCACACGAAGCAACTGAATTGAAAGCGTTGTTTTTATAAAACAAAAAAGGGTTTCAAAATATTGAAACCCTTTTTTTTATTTTCCTGCAAGCCAACCCGATGGGTTATTATATGTTGTGTTTTGAGAAATCGTAAATTTTAAGACTGTTTTTCCGCTATCGCCATTGGTTCTAATTTTACCTATTGTTTGCTTGATAGAAACTTTGTCTCCTTTACTAACATTAACGCTGCTTAAGTTTTGATAAACAGTAAAATAATCTCCATGCTGAATCATTACGGCCTTATTTACTGGCGAAAGTACCATCACACTTATTACTTCTCCGCCAAAAACAGCTTTAGCATTTGCGCCTTGATCTGTTGTAATTTCAATACCGCTGTTATGAACTATCAATGATTTATAAATTGGATGTGGTTGATCTCCATAACCCAAAGACACAAAACCTTTTTCTACAGGCCAAGGTAGTTTTCCTTTGTTAGCTTTAAAATTATCAGAGACTACTTTTCCTTCAGATGTTAAAATAATTTTAGTTGATGTTTCTGTAGCTTTTGTAGCGGCAACACTTGTTTTTGGATTTGCTTTTGCTGTTGCTGTTGCTGTTTTCTTATTGGCTGCAGCAATTGCAGCACGAAGTAATTTGGCGATTTGTGCATCAATTGCTTTTGTCTCTTTTTGTTTTTTATTGATTTCAGCAATAATCTGTTTTTTGTCTTTTTTAATAGATTTTGCTAACTCTTGTTGCAGTTGTTTCTCTTTTTCGAGTACTACTTTTTCTTTTTCGTTTTCTGCAATGAGTTTTTGTTTAGCTGTTTTTTGAACGCCTATTTTTTGATTATAATTTTCTAATTCTGATGACTTTTGATTTATTTCTTCTCCTTGTACTTTTCGGAAACTGGTGTATTGTTTCATGTATTGCGCTCTTTTATAAGCTTGTAGGAAGTTTTTGGACGATAAAATAAACATTGCTCTACTTTGTTCAGACCTACTCTTGTATGATTTTACAATCATTTTAGCATAATCTTCCTTTAGAATAACTAATTCTTTTTTTAATCTATTAATGTTTATTTGGTTAATATACATATCATTACTCAAAAGTTTGGTTTGCTTTTCAGTAGTATTGATTAATTTTTCTTTTAGTTTAATTTTTTCGGTTTGTAGATTAAGTTGTTTTTCTACCGTTTTTTCTTTTGATTTTACATTTTGCAATTGCTGTTCTTTCTCGCGAATTTCTTGTAGAATCTGGGCTTTTCTCTGTTCAAGTTTTTCTTGTTGAGATATTTGACTCCACGAAAGTGAAGACAGCATTAATAAAAAACATATTATAAATTTTTGCATAGGTGCTAATTTGTACAAATCTAGTTAATTGATATTTTATCGTATCCTTCTGGAACACTATACGGAAAAGTTAGTTCTTCGTTTAATGTAATCGTTTTATATTCAATATTGATATAGGTTTTTTTTGATTTTTGATAAGCATTAATTAGTATTTCTGATGGCAAAAAAAACTGATTGTATTCTACAAAACTAGGGTACTCTAATTGCAACATTCTTTCTTTATCAGATTGAATAAATTCTTCTTTTTTTAATTGAAATTTGTCTGCTTCAAAAAAATATTTTTTAGTAATACTTGAATCTGATTTGTTTTCTAATTTATATAATTTATCTACAATTGAAGCTGTAAATTTATCTTTTTTCAAATCATCTAAGGCTTCTCCTATTAACATATTTTGTATTTTTTGATAATCTAAATCTGTACCCAACCATTGACTCAATGCAGAAAAATTGCCTTCAAAATATTTGCTTCCTAATTTCTCGTAATACTTTACTTCGGTTGGCGTTATCAAAGCTTTTGCCATAGTTATGCCAAGAAAACGAATACTGACCAGAATCATTTCGTCTTTTTTAATCTTTATTTCGGCGGTTACATTTTGAGATTGTTTATCATCTTCATAATGTGCACTCGATTTTATATAAATCGTAGAAAATTCTTTTTTATTATTATAATGATTAGTAATAATTTTATCTGATGATAGTTTTGAGCTTGCTTCACCTTCTAAAAGTACTGCTTTTGATTTGCAGGAAACTAAAAAAACTATTAAAAAAAAGCCTAAATATTTATACATTACTTCTTAGTTTTTAATAGTTTTTCTGCTTTTGCAAAATAATTTTCTTTCTTTTTAATATCACCCAAACCAGAATAAGCTTCTCCTAGTTGGATATTGAAATTAATTTCTAATGCCAAATCGTCAACCAAATAATCCAAACCAGTTTCTAAAAAATCTTTTGCTTTTTTATAATTTTTTGTTTGATTATTTGCCAATCCTGCATAATAATACAACTGTGGTTGCAATGGAAAAATTTCTAATAAAGTTTCTGCCTTTTTTGCTAAAACATCAAATTGTTGTTTCTCTAGATATACTTGAAGCAATAATAAATTGGTTTCTAATTCATCTGGATTTGATTTTAAATGCATTTCATAATAATGAATTGCTTTGTCCCATAACCTTTTGTTATGATAGAATTTACCGATTTCTTTTGCTACTTGAACTTCTTTGTCATTATCAAAATAAGAAATTGCTTTGTCTAAATCTGAATCAAATTGAGGTTTGTCTTTAACAAAAATAAGAAACTCGTTAAGCATTCGATGTTTTATTTTGCTATCTATTTTAATGCTTTTAAAAACCAAATTCATAGAATTTACAGCATTTTCACCATCATTATTGTTTAAATGATATTTAAACAAACTTACTTGAGCCCAATCTGATGTTGGAATTTCTTCTTCAAGCTTTTTTGCGATTTCTAATGCTTTTTCTTCTTGATTGCTTTCTGAATACAAATAAATTAATGCTATGTAATTTGACTCTTCTTTCGGAAATTTTTTAATTTGATTGATTAAATTGTCTTTTTCTGAACCTTGATATTTTGATACTTTTAGAATTTGATTCTTATAGTTTTCTCTCATTTCTGATTTTCCAACCGTATCATTTAATTCGTTAATTAACCCTAGCGCTTTATCAAATTGTTGTGTATTCATGTACAATGAAACTAGATCTTCATTATATTCTTTTTTGAATTCAACAAGTTTTGTAACAATTTCTATTGCTTGATTATAATCTTTGGTTTCATAACACACATCATACATTCCTACCCAAAACCATTTGTTTTTTGGGTCAATTTGTGTTGCTTTTTCGAACGAATTGTAGGCGTCTGTGTAGTTTTTTTGAGCAAGATAATTTTTCCCTAATTCAAAATAAACAGTGGCGTTATTAGGTTCTAATTTCTGACATTTTTCGAGTGCTGTAATTGCTTTGTCATAGTTTTCGATTCCTTTTTGCATTAACGATTCGTAAAAATAATTTTGAAACTCATCATTTGCCAATGCAATATCGTCTGGCTCGGTTTGTGCCAAAAGTTGCATTGAATTGCTATGCAAAGCAAATAGTAATAAGTAAAAAATTATTTTTTTCATTATACTTTATTCTAATACAGAATAATCACCAATACTTATACTTGTAAAATTACCATCAAAAGTAGCATGACTTCCAATCATTGCATTGTCTAAATTGGCATTTCTAATATGCGAATTGGTTTGAACCAAACTGTTTTTTATTGTACTGTCTTTTACATGACATCCTTTTCCTAAAGACACATTTGGGCCAACAGTAGTGTTTATCAAATAGACATCTTCGCCAATATAACACGGTGGAATAATTGTTGAATTCTCTAATTTTACATCATAAGCAACTAAGTGCTCCCCATCATTATGTAAAAATCCTAATAATCGAGAATTGGTCTCGACAGTAACATTTTTATTCCCGCAATCCATCCATTCGTCAACTTTTCCAGGAACAAATTTCATTCCTTTTACTTTCATGTTTTCTAAACCATCGGTGAGTTGATATTCGCCACCTTTTACAACGTTGTTGTCTAATAAATATTGCAATTCTTCTCGTAAAGCTTCTCCAGATTTGAAATAATAAATACCAATTATAGCTAAATCAGACACAAAATCTTTTGGTTTTTCTACAAAATCTATAATTTGATTGTTGGCATTAAGTTGTACTACACCAAAAGCACTTGGGTCTTCTACTTGTTTTACCCAAATCACAGAATCTGCTGTGGTATCAAGAGTAAAATCGGCACGGAAAAGTGTATCTGCATAGGCAACAACAATTGGGCCAGACATACTTTCTTTGGCGCACATAATAGCATGCGCTGTTCCTAAAGCTTCGTTTTGATAATAAATTGTTCCTCTTGAACCAAGTTTCTCAGCAATAGCAATCAAATCTTCTTCTACTTTTGTGCCAAAATCTTTATGAATGATAAAGGCAATTTCTTCGATATCTTGATTGATAACTCCAGCTATATCTTCAACAAGTCTATGCACGATTGGTTTGCCTGCTATAGGAATTAATGGTTTTGGCACTGTTAATGTATGCGGTCTTAATCTGGAACCACGTCCAGCCATTGGTACTATTATTTTCATAATCTATTTGATTTCTATATTATTATATGTTGTAATTTACTTTACTCCTGTGCTTCCAAAACCACCTTCTCCTCTTGATGTTTCGGTTAATTCTTGTACTTCTATCCAATCTGCTCTTTCATGTTTGGCGATGATGAGTTGTGCTATTCGTTCTCCGTTTTCGATAATAAAAGTTTCGTTGGATAAATTTACTAAAATTACTCCTATTTCTCCTCGATAATCTGCGTCTACTGTTCCTGGCGAATTAAGAACTGTTATTCCTTTTTTGGCTGCCAATCCGCTACGAGGACGCACTTGTGCTTCGTAACCTATGGGCAATTCTATAAAAAGACCGGTTTTGATTATAGCTCTTTCTAATGGGTTTAATGTTACAGCAGTATCCAAATTGGCTCTTAGATCCATTCCAGCTGAGGCAATGGTTTCGTAATTGGGCAATGGATGCTGCGATTTGTTAATGATTTTTATAGTCATTGTTTTGTGCTATAGATTTATTTTAGCCCTGATAGTAGTGGAAATCCTTTTGATATTTTCTTTAAAAATCAAAAGATTGCAACGGATAGCAGGAATAGCTCCAAAAATACTATTTTCTTTTTAAAATTCTTGTCAAAGTTTCTTTTTCGTTTTTATAAATAAAATATAAAAAGAGACTTAGCAATACTATTTTTAGAAAGTAGTTTTCTCGTACATAGGGTATGTAAAAAGAAATTCCTGAAAGTACTATTGTGAGTCCTAAATAACTAATTATTTTATTGATGTCATACGGTATTGGGTATTTTTTTTGACCCATTTGGTATGAAATAATCATCATGCTTCCGTAGGCGGCAATGGTCGCAATTGCTGAACCATAATAGCTCATTGTGGGTATTAATAAGAAGTTTAATCCTAGTGTGACGATTGCGCCAACGATGGAAATATAGGCTCCAATACTGGTTTTGTCTATCAGTTTGTACCAAATAGAGAGGTTGGTGTATATTCCTAGAAAAAAATTGGCTAATACTATTAGTGGTACTACTTTCATGGCGTCCCAATAATCGGGATTTGGCACTAGAAAATGTTTGAGTAAATCGGCAAAAACTATTACAAACAAACAAATGAATGAACCGAAAATGACAAAATATTTTGTAATTGTGGCATAGGTTTGTTGTGCGTTTTCATTACTAGAATGACTGAAGAAAAACGGCTCGATGCCTAGTGTATATGCTGTCCTGAAAAGCACCATAAACAAACCGAGTTTATAACAAGCCGAATATGCTCCGATATCTGACTTGCTTACGTGGAGTTTTTCTAGCAAAATTTTATCAAAATGTTCGTTTATTGCAAATGCAATTCCGGCAATAAGTATTGGTAATCCGTAAGTCATCATTCTTTTCCAAAGAGCATAATCAAACTTGCCTTTTAAACTAAAATAATCTGGCGAAAGGATTATAAAGGTTAGTAAACTTGCTATTAGATTGGAGATAAAAATATACCCAATTTGAAAATTCTCATAATAAATGGTGCTCCAAAATCCAGTGGCGTTTTGTGCAACAATTTTGGGTAAAAAAGCCAAAAAGAAAACATTTAAACACAAGTTTACCATTACGTTTCCGATCTTGATAGCGGCATAAAACATCGGTCTTTTGTTGGCTCGAAGTTTAGAAAAAGGTATAATTGCCAAAGCATCGAGTACTAGAATCCAAATGGTATACGTAATATATTCTGTATTAATATTAGCCCAATTGGATAGTGTTTTTCGATACAGAATACTAAACGCTAAAAAAAGCATAGAAGTCCAGAAAATAGAAATAGTTGCTGTGGCAATGACTTTTTTCTTGTCGGTTTCTGAATTAAAAAATCTAAAAAAGGAAGTTTCCATTCCGTAGGAAAGTACTACGTTGAAAAAAACCAAATAGGCAAAAATGATGGAGACTTCTCCCATTTCGCTTTTGTTGGGCAAATAATAAACATATAACGGGTTGAGTAAAAAACTTATCATTCTTGGCAAAACAGTAGCCAAGCCATAAATGGCCGTTTGTTTGAAAAGATTTTTGTAAAGACTCAAGGTATAATTGTTTAATGAGCAAAAATAAGGATTTGTTTGGTTTAAAAGTGGACAATGTTTTAGAAAACAATTATATTTGTTTGATAAGCCAATTCTATTATGCTAAAAAAATCTTTAATTCTGTTTTGTTTTGTTTTGTCTTTTAGTGCTTTTTGTCAAAAGTTTCCTGTTACTAAGAAAACAAGTTCATCTATAACCAAACACAACATTTCGATTCAAGATGATTATTCTTGGCTAGAAAACATGAAGTCTGACGAAGTGAAGAATTGGGCAAATGCACAAAATGAAGTTGCTAATTTGCATTTTGAAGAAATTAAAAAAGAGTATGATATTGTAAATAAAATAAAAGACTACAGCTATTATTCTTCTAATGGTTTACCTTCAAAAAAAGGAGCATATTATTATTCTATATATTATAAAGACAAAGGCAAACCAAGTAATTTGTGTTACAGAAAAGAGTTAAATGACGTTTCAACGGAACTTTTTAATCCCTTTAAAATTTACAAAAACACCAATTCTGTAATTGCAGATTACAGCCCTTCTAAAAACTCAAAATATGTTGCCTGCAAGGTAAGTTTAGACGGAAGTGATAGAAATGAGATTCGATTTGTTGATATCGAAAAAATCAAAAACCTTGATGACATTATTTCTAATGTCAAATTTTCAAGAATGGTTTGGAATAGTGATGCTGGTATTTTTTACAAACGCAATATCAACCAAAATACTTTTGCAAAAGATTCAACCTTTCAATTATTTTATCACAAATTAGGCACCAATCAAGAAACAGATAAATTGGTGTTTGATGGCTCAAAAAACGGAAATAATTTTACTTATTTTACCAAAAAAGACCGTCTTTTTATTATTGAGAAAAACAAACATCAAGACTCAAAAAACTATTATTATGCTTTATTGAATGATGAGGATTATGCTTTAGAAAAATTTATAGACGATGATAGTTCCTCATTCGATCTGTTATATTACAACAATAATACAATCTATTTTTCTAATAAAGAGAGTAATTGGGGAGACGTAAGAACTTTTTCTGTTTCTGATAAAACTGATGAAAAGGTTTTAATACCTCAAATTTATAATAATTTATTGGTTGAAACCCATTTTTTAGAAGGTACTATTTTTTGTAAATATAAAACCGTTGGCAAAAATTATATTGTTGCTTATGACGAGAAAGGAAATTTTATAAGAAAAATAGATTCGCCCGTAGGAACTGATTTTGATGTGAAGTTCTACGATTCAAAAACCAAATGTTTGTACATAAGTGTTTTTTCAAAAACTTTATCTCCGCAAAATTTTAAATTAAATATAGAAACTGGTGCTGTAAATAATTTCTATAATGATTATTTAGTTCCAAAAACTACCTTATTCCCATTAGATCATTTTATTACAAAAACGATTACTTATAAAAGTCGAGATGCTGAAGATGTTCCGATTACAATTTTATATAAAAAAGGAACTGTTCTCGATGGTAACAATCCAACTTTATTAGAAGCTTATGGTGGTTTTGGAGTGATCTCTGAACAACATTATGATGCAGCTTTACTCTACTTCTTAGAAAAAGGTGGTGTTTATGCTTATGCTGAAATTCGTGGTGGTGGAGAAAAAGGAATGAATTGGCATAAAGATGGAAAAGGCTTAAAAAAACAGAATTCCTACAACGATTTTATAGATGCTGCTGAATATTTGATTAAAGAAAAATATACAAATCCAAAAAAACTTGCCATTTCTGGTGGTTCTAATGGCGGATTATTAGTTGGAGTTGTTATGACACAAAGACCTGAGTTGTTTAAAGTAGTTATACCGAAAGTGGGGCTTTTTGACATGGTTAACTTCCAAAATTATACCACAGGAAAATATTGGTTTGATGAATATGGTAATCCTGAAAGCAAACAAGATTTTGAAAATTTAATGTCTTACTCTCCTTATCATAACATAAAAGAGGATATTAATTATCCTATAACGTTATTGATCACCTCAGAAAATGATGATCGTGTACCTCCTTTTCATTCTTATAAATTTGCGGGACGTTTACAAAATAGAGCCGCTCAAAAAAACCCTGTTTATCTAAAAACACTAGATAATTCTGGTCATTATGGGAAAGTATCAAACTTTAATAATTACTTTGAAGAAAAAGCCAATTTTTATAGCTTTTTGTTGTTTCATTTGAAAGGATAAAATTTGATTAATTGCTTTTAAAAACACCCCTAAATTGATACAATAATCGCTCGGTTAACCTTAAATCTTCGGTTATTATGTCTGCATTTCCTGTCATTTCTTGTTGAAATGCAATTTGTTTTTTATATGATGTTTTTAATCCAATTGGTAAAGAGACATCTATCAATAAATTATTTTCTTTATCTGGTGTTAATGAAATGGCGATTACTTTTCCTTTTATTATTCCAAATTCGGTATCAGGATAATTGGCTAGTCTAATTGTAACATCTTGACCCATTTTTATTTTACCAGAATTCAATGCTGGTGCTTTTATTTTACCTATAAAATTGCTTTTTTCGTTTGGTATGATGGCAAAAACTGTAGAACCAACTTCTATGTTTTGATTCACAGCCCATATTTGCAAAAACGAAACTTTACCATTTATTGAAGAACGTAAAACATAATTCAACTCCCAATCTTTGATAACTTTTTTTAATTGATAAAATGCCTGAACAACATTACTTTCAAGATTTATATTTTCTTTACTTTCATTTATTTGAGTTGTTTTGTTAGTTCTGTTTAACTCGTTAAGAGAAGATTTTAAAGTAGAAATAGTGTTCAAAACATTCTTGTAGTTTTTTTGTGATTGCAAATAAACCAATCTTTGTTTTTCAATTTCTTGAGCAGCAACAATTTCTTTTTTGTACAATCCTTCATAGCGTTCCAAATCTTTCTTTTGAAGTTCTAGTTCACTTTGATTGATGCTTTTTTGAGATTCTAAAAGACTTAATCGCTCTTTTAGCTGAATGGCTTCATAACTTTGAGCAACTCCTTCTACTTTATAAGGTTGAAGTTTTTTGTTTAATTCATTTGCAATACTTTCTTTTTGAAAAATGGCATACGAACTTTCAATTTCACCTAACTGAGCCGAAACTAATTTTTCAAATGGGAATTTCGATTTATTGATGTCTATAGTATCAATAATGCTTTTCAATAGAATAACATCTTTATAGTTTGCTGAATTTTCTATTACGGCAAGCGGTGTGTTTTTATTAACATTTGTTCTATCAGTTACAAGTATTGCTTGTATTTTTCCAGATGTTTTGGCAACAAGTTTTTCAGGCGGAATTGCAGTAGTAATAGTAATTTGTGTTGAGATTAGTTCAGGAAATTTAATCATCCAAGAAACACTAAATAAAATCAAAATAATAGATAAAATAACAACATTTCCCCATCTTATTATCCAATGTGGAACTCTTGTTAAGATTTCTTGAACATCTTCGCTTCTTAATTCTATTTCTTTTTGGTCTGACATTTTTTATTTTCTTCTAATAAATTATTTTTATTAATTCTAACCAAATCTAAAATCGAAATTTTATTTTCCTAATTGCAATTGATTTCTAACTAACTCAAAATAATTTCCTTTTTTAGATACCAATTCTTGATGTGTTCCAATTTCTACAATTTCCCCTTTCTCAAGCACTACTATTTGGTCGGCATTCATTACAGTGCTCAATCTATGTGCAATAACTACAACGGTTTTATTTTTAAAAAAAACATCCAGTTTTTGCATTATTTCTTTCTCATTATTTGCATCAAGTGCCGAAGTTGCTTCGTCAAAAAATAACATTTCTGGATTTTTATAAACAGCTCTTGCAATCAAAAGTCTTTGCTTTTGCCCTGTACTCATACCAATACCTTCCATTCCTATTTTGGTATTGTAACGCAAAGGATAATCTTGTATAAAGTTTTTTATATTAGCAACATCTGCTGCATATTCTAATCGCTGTTTATCAATTATATCAACACCAACTGCTATATTATTAGCAATTGTGTCGTTAAAGATATAACCTTCTTGCATTACCGAACCTATAAAACTTCTCCATGTTTTGGGTGAAATGTTTTTTAAGTTAATAGCATCAATACTAATTTCACCACTATTTGGTTCATAAAATTTCAATAATAGTTTCATTAATGTTGTTTTTCCACTGCCACTTGTTCCAACTATTGCTGTTATTTTGTTGGCTGGAATAGTTAAATTCAAATTCTCTAAAACATTTATATCTGAACCAATATATCTAAACGAAACATCTTTCAATTCTATAACGCTATTTTTGGGAATTTCGTGAAGTAACTCCGCATCATTTTGAATTTCATCTTCTTTCTCATGTATTTCTGATAATCTTGCGAGTGATATTTTTGCATCTTGTAATTCTCTAATAAAACCAATTAATTGAAATACTGGACCGTTTAAATTTCCTACTATACTTGTAATAGCCATCATCATTCCAAGTGTTATTTGTCCGTCAATAACCAACTTGGCAGATAAAAAAATGATAATAATGTTTTTAAGTTCATTAATAAAATTTGAACCAATGTTTTGAGATTGTTCCAATACCAAACTTTTCATAGACACTTTAAATAATCTAGCTTGAATATGTTCCCATTTCCAACGTTTTTGCTTTTCGGCATTGTGTAGTTTTATTTCCTGCATACCATTTATGAGTTCAATAACATTACTTTGCTCGTTTGAAACTTCTGCAAAACGTTTATAATCTAATTTTTTTCTTTTATTCAAAAACAAGATAATCCACAAAAAATAAAAGAAACTTCCAATAAAAAAGACAAAAAATATCTTTAGATTATAGAAAGCCAAAACACCACCCATAATAATCATATTAACTAATGAAAAAAGCACGTCTAGTGATGATGTAGTTAGAATTCTTTCAATTCGTTGATGATCGTTTATGCGTTGCATGATGTCACCTGTTAAACGCACATCAAAAAAGGATATTGGTAAATTCATTAACTTTATAAAGAAATCCGAAATCAACGAAATGCTTATTCGAGTTGACAAATGCAACAATATCCAACTTCTTATAAACTCTAAACCAGTTTTACCAATAAAAAGAAACAATTGAGCAAATAAAACCAAATAAATAAAATGCGTATTTTGATTTCTAATCCCAACATCTACAATACTTTGCGTAAGGAAAGGAAATATCAATTGCAGTAAACTACCTGCTAATAAACCTATTGAAAGTTGAAAAATAAAGGTTTTATAAGGAAAAATATACTTGAAGAGTAAACCAAATCCGAATTTGTTTTTATTTTTTTCATCCTCAAAATCAGAGTTGTAAAATTTTGGAGTAGGTTCTAGCAATAATACAATACCTTCTTCTGTTTCGATAGTTGCATTATTGCCTATCCAAAACTTTAGAAACTCTTGTTGGTTATATTCTATTAAGCCAATTGCAGGATCGGATATGAAGTATTTGTCTTTTTTAATTTTGTAAATCACAACAAAATGTTCTTTATTCCAGTGCAAAACACAAGGTAATGGTGCTTCTTCTAATTTTTTTAAACTGAGTTTTACTCCAAGCGTTCTAAATCCTATTTTTTCTGCTGCATCACTCAAGTTAAGTAGATTACTTCCATCTCGTGTGGTTTCGCTTATAGCTCTCAAATCTTGTATTGCCAATATTTTCCCATAATATTTGCAAATTATTTTTAAGCAAGTTGGTCCACAGTCTTTAGATTCGGTTTGTTGGTATGTGGGGAAGGTTTTCAAAATTTATTGATATATGCTAATGACTTTTTTAATTAAAAAATCAATAAGTCTGTTATTAATCAATCCTAAAAACTCCTCTTTTGAATCCTCTTCCTCTTCTTCAAGATAAGTTTCCATTATTTTAATGAAATCAGAATGTGTGATAGGATTTGATAATTCTGCAAGCATTATTTCATCGATTGAATCTAATTCTATTGTGGTTGACTTTGAATTTAATTCATTTATAAATAGAATTTTAAAAGCTTCATCATCATTAATTTTTTTTTCAATATTAAAACCCTTTAATTTTACTATTTTAAAATTTATTTTTCTGTCAATTAAATCGGATATGGTTGAATATAATCCTTCGTTATATAAATCTCTTTTTAAAAAATAATTTTCTGTGATTTCAATATCATTTCTTAATTCGAAATTGAATTCGTTAATTAAACTTTCAACATTTTGATTATTTAAAAATTCGATTTCGTTGATCGATTCGTTTAAATCATTAAATAGTGCTGCAAATTTTGTATATTTTTCAGGATAATACTTCATTGTATAAACTTCCATAGCCTTACACATCGAACCATTTCGTTTATATACTCCAAGCAAGTGTAAATATTTTTTATTTGGCACTTTATGAAAATCCCCAAAACCAACATAAGCGTTATCTTCACTTACTTCTTCGAATAAAAAATCAATGTTTCTCCTTTCTCCTTTTGCCATTTCGTGAAACAATACTTGTTCAAAAAAAACGTTGAAATTAAAGCTGTTAATGTTTAACCAACTCGAATTATTCTTGTCAACAAATTCAAAACTTTTTTCAGTATATTTTTTAAAAAAATCAATATCATTACCTCCAATTATTCCCATGTTACAAGCAAGGTTACTCTTTTTATTATGGTAATTGTTCATTTCAGTTGGTAGAAAAGTTAAATTTGGTGATATTTCGTCCCACATACAACCATAATAATCAGTTGTTATCTCAAGATTTTGTGTTATTAATTGAGATTTTTGAAATTTATCTGTTAATGATTCCCATACAAAAACATCACCGTCAACGTGAAGAAAGGGTTCGTTTTGTAGCTGAAATGTTTTTATCTTGGCAATTGCCCATAAATCTTTGTGATAATGATTCAGCTCGTCTAAAACAACGTAAACTTTGGTGTATGGCAATTGCAGTTTTTCGATTAATATTTCATATCCAAAATTATCAGTGTATAACTCAACATCTTTATGAAACTTAACTAATTGGTTACAACTCAATATCCAACTTATCCAGTTGGATCGTGCGTTATACCAACCATAATTATTATTAATGTCTTTTTGATTACCCGACCAAAAGCTTTGAACTATTTTCATTTCTAGAAATTATTATCCTCGATTAATTCGTTAATAAAAAATTCTAAATTGCTTCTATCATAAAGTCTAGGATATTCAAAACCGTTAATATAAATCGCTGGTGTATAATTATAACCATTGTTAGTACAAAAATTGTTTTGAGAATTATATATGGCATCTATTTTTGAAAAGTCAAAATCTATTGATTTGTATTTATGTAACCAATTTGTTATGTTATTACTGTAATACCAATTATCCATTTTGCTTCTTAAAATCAAATTAGTTTCATTAAAATATATATTCATTAAGCTTCTTAAAAATAGTTTTTTATCATCCTCAAAACGCTCTAAATCGACGTTAATGATTAATTTAATTTGTAAATCATATTCGTTTTTATCTAAAATTCGCTCTATTATTTCGTGAGCTTCTTTGCAATAGCTACAAAAAGGACTTGTGATTATGGTTATAACCGTTTTACTTTCTTTATTTCCTAAAACAATTGGAGTAAATGGCAATTCGGCCTTTTCTTTGGAAATTAAAGTGTTTTTAAAAATCTCATAATTGCGTAGGAAACGATTCGATTTTAATTGATTTTCTTTTAATTCTTTTTGATTGATTAACAACTTTTTTAAATTTTTCCATACTAAAGCGGTAAACAGAAACACCAAACCAAACAATAATAATGATTGAAATGAAAAGTTGAAATTCAAATCAATATATGAAACTAAATAAATTATTTCTAAAATAATTATTAAAATGATTACCAAACAAATCGGACACCATTTTTTCTCGACAAATTTCTGAAAGTACAATGAAAGTAAAATTACTGGCACAGACCCAAAAAGCAAAATCGATTGAATTGTAAAAAAATCAAACGAATTACCAGAAACTAAAATTATTAATAATTCCAAAAATTGGGAACTAAAAAATACAATCGCCAAATCGCTAAAATTGATGTAGCTAAATATTTTCCATTTGTCAGATCCAACTATTGATTCGCAACTTGTTGATGCTGTAATGTTACAGAAATTATTTATTATTTGGCTTTTGTCCCCAAACAAATCTTTAAGCGCAGCAATAGAAAATAGCATTCCAATGATTGGAAAAATGAAAAATAGTTTAGAAAACAAACTAACTTCAAATTTTAAAATAACTACCACGAAGAAAAATAAACATAAAATTGGTAAAACCCAAGAAAAATTACTGCTGTTAGATTTTGAGGATTCAAATTCTGATTTTTCGACTAAAAGTGCAATTCCAGACCACTTTTTTTCTAAATCAAGAATATTTATTTCAATTGTTTTTTTGTCTTCTGTGATTAAATATTTGTTTTCTTTTTTCTCAATAAAACAAAGTTTAGGTTTGTTATTGGTTTTGTTCAGCAATGTTACAAACCGTTTGGGTAGTAATTCTAAATCAGAAAAATCAACACGAATAGCGCCATTATCGATATTAAAAAAAGTTAAAGTGTCTGAAATTGATAACAACGACGGATAGTCTGGATGGGATTGTATTTGAAATAAAAATTCAGTTTTGTCAAATAGAATTCCTTCCTTGTCTACATAATAGAAAAGGTAGTTGAAGTTTTCGTTCATAAATTTTTTGTTATTTTAAATTTTCGGATAAGATTTTTTCTAAATCTTCGGGTTGAATGTTTTTTTGAATCACCTCTCCTTTTTCGTTCAAAAGAAAATTAGTTGGAAAACTATTTATTTTTTCTGATGTACAAAAAATTGCATTTTCATCAAGATAGTTTTTCCAAGGAATTCCTTTTTCAATGATTCTTTTTTGCCAATAGGGTTTAACATTTTCGGTTTTGTCGGATGAAATTCCTATTACATTAAAACCTTTAGAGTTATATAGATTATATAAATTTATCCATATGGGCATTTCTTCCAAACAAGGGCGGCATCTGCTAAACCAAAAATCTACCAATGTATATTTTGCCTTTGGAATTGTTAATTTTTCTGGCTGTAAATTAGTATTTTTCAATAATAATTTAGGGAATTTTTGATTTTCTTTAATCTTGATTTTATGGAAATCATTATATGCAATTTTCCAAAGCTTTTCACTTTTCATTTTAATTGAAAATGAATTTAATATTTTATTTTTTAAATCAGAATAGCCGGTATTAGAAAAATCATATATAAAAAACCATAATGCAATAAATGAATTGTTATGTTTTATCACATAATCTAATAATTTAATATCAAAGAAATTATTTTCTTTAAATAAAATTGAATCAAAATTATCCTGATTAGTATTATCTTTAATAAAAAATGGTGTGAATTCATTTTTAAATTCATTTCCTATTTCACCAACAACTTCCCCCGCAATTTTTAATGAATCGATTTTTATATAAGTTGATGTTTTATCTAAAAAATAAAAACCTCTTCTATTAGGAATTTTATTAGTTTCACTTTTTAATCTAACCCTAAACATTTGAGGATAAGTAATTTCATTTTTTAAATAAAAACTATTATTTTTTATTTCTCTTATTAAGTATGTTTTTTCATAATATTCGTCCTTAATTGAACTATCGCTCAATAAGATTATTGAATCGTTTGAATTAATTTTTTCAAATAAAACTCCATTAATTTTTATTTTTTGAGAATATGAAAAACAATTAATTAAACAAATGATAAAAACGAATCTAACAGTAATCATAAATAATTTTATTAAAATTAAAGAGTTGCTTTTGTAAACAACTCTTTTCTAAACTAAATGTTATGCTATACAGCATCCGCTACATTCACTACACCCGTATTGATCAGTAGTTTTACATCCTTCCCTACAACTTGAATCGCTTTGGCAGCCGCGAGCGCAACCACCTCCTTGTATACGTCTCATCTCATCTCTTTTAAGACCATTTTTTAAGTCTTTTAAACTGATTTTTTTCATGAATTAAAATTTTAATGTTAATAAATTTTATTTTAAAACATCTCAGAATCATTTTCTAGATACAAAGTGCACTTTGCATCAAATAAAAACGAATGTAAGAATAATTTTCTTGTAGTAAACCTAACAAATTAAAAAACAGAAGTGTTTTAATTTTATTGCGATTTTTTTGCATATTTTCGCAATAGTATATATGTATTACTTTATGGAAAAGCAAAAATTAATTGACACACGAAAAACCAAAGGTTATTCTCAAGAACAAATGGCAAAACAATTGCATATGGATGTTTCAAATTATAGCCGTAGAGAAAAAGGTCAAGTTAAAATTGGCAACTCTGAGTGGGAAAAATTAGCAAACATATTAAATGTTCCAGTAGAAGAAATATATGAAAGTGAAGATGCAATGATTTTTATTTGTAGGGATAGTGCAACGGGGAACTTATCAAGGCAACAACCATATTTATAGTATTCCTGAGTTTATGCTAGAAAACCAAAGAAAATATATTGCCAAACTCGAAGAAGAAAATGTTATATTAAAAGAACAGTTGTGTAATAAAAAATAAAAAGCCAGCAAATTGCTAGCTTTTTAATGTTATATGATTTTCTTATCCCTTCAATGCATCGCATTTTGATTATTTGAAAAAATTAAAATTTTTTATTATCCCTTCAAAGCTTCGCATTTTAAAATTTGAAAAAATTAAAAATTTTTTCCTATCCTTTCAAAGCTTCCGCTCCACCAACGATTTCTAAGATTTCGTTTGTAATTGCTGCTTGACGCGCTTTGTTGTAGGTTAATTTTAATTGATTTCTCAACTCGGTTGCATTATCTGTTGCTTTGTGCATTGCCGTCATACGTGCTCCGTGTTCTGAAGCAAATGAATCTCTGATGGCTTTGTATAATTGTGTTTTTAATGATTTTGGAATCAAGGTTAACACAATATCTTCTTTTGAAGGTTCAAAGATATAATCACCTGTAGCAACTGGCTTGTCGGATTTTATTGGTGCTAGAGGCAAATATTGTTCTGTTTGAATGATCTGAGTAGCAGCATTCTTGAACTGATTGTATATCAATTCTACTTTGTCATATTCTCCAGAAAGAAATTTTTCTGTAATCGCATCTGCAATAACACCAACATTTTCAAATGTTAAATTATCAAATACAGTACTTTGATTATCATTGATAGCAAATGTTTTCTTTAAAACATCATTTCCTTTTTTACCAATTGCAAAAATATCTACTTGTTTTCCTGCATAATAATCTGAACGGCTTTTTGCTTCTTTGATGATGTTTGAATTAAAAGCACCACACAAACCTCTATTTGAGGTAATAGCTACAAGCAATACTTTTTTTACTTCACGTTGTGTTGTAAATTCTCCACCTGCATCTCCATCCAGAGTTGCAGAAAGATTTTGTAATAATTCCGTTAGTTTTTCGGCATAAGGTCTCATAGCTGTAATAGCATCTTGTGCTTTTTTTAGCTTTGCAGCAGAAACCATTTTCATCGCAGAAGTAATCTGCATTGTTGATGAAACGGAAGTAATTCTATTACGGATTTCCTTTAAGTTTGCCATTTTTATTATTTTAAATGATAAATTTTGAATTATAAATTATGGAAATCCATTTAAAATTTATAATTCAAAATTTAAAATAATTCTTAGTTGTATTTTGCTGAAATTTCTTTTGCTGCATTTTCGATAACATCAGTAATGGTATCATCTAATTTTCCAGCTTTCAAAGCGTCAAGCGTAGCTCTATGTTTGTTGTTCATATAGTCTAAGAAATCTTTTTCGAATTCTTTTACTTTATTTACTGGTACATTTCTCAATAAGTTTTTTGAACCTGCATAGATTATAGCAACTTGATTTTCAACAGTATACGGGTCGTTCAAACCTTGTTTCAAGATTTCAACGTTTCTTTTTCCTTTTTCAATAACGTTCAATGTTACAGCATCAAGGTCAGAACCAAATTTAGCAAAAGCTTCTAATTCACGGAATTGTGCTTGGTCTAATTTTAATGTTCCTGATACTTTTTTCATTGATTTAATTTGAGCATTTCCTCCAACACGTGAAACTGAAATACCAACGTTAATTGCTGGACGAACTCCAGAATTAAATAAATCTCCATCTAAGAAAATCTGTCCATCTGTAATCGAAATTACGTTTGTTGGAATATAAGCAGAAACGTCACCAGCTTGCGTTTCGATAATTGGTAATGCTGTCAAAGAACCACCACCTTTTACGATACTTTTTAAAGAATCTGGTAAATCATTCATGTTTTTTGCAATATCATCGTTTGCGATAACTTTACAAGCTCTTTCTAATAAACGAGAGTGTAGGTAGAAAACGTCTCCAGGATAAGCTTCACGACCTGGTGGTCTTCTTAATAAAAGTGAAACTTCACGGTATGCAACTGCTTGTTTTGATAAATCATCATAAACAATTAAAGCTGGACGACCTGAATCTCTAAAATATTCTCCAATAGCAGCACCTGCAAAAGGAGCATAAACTTGCATTGGAGCTGGATCAGAAGCATTTGCAGCAACAATAACAGTATATGCCATTGCTCCTTTTTCTTCTAACATTTTTGCAATTCCTGCTACAGTCGAAGCTTTTTGCCCGATTGCAACATAGATACAAAATACTGGTTTTCCAGCATCATAAAATTCTTTTTGGTTTAGAATAGTATCCAAACAAACGGTAGATTTACCAGTTTGACGGTCACCAATAACTAATTCTCTTTGTCCACGACCAACTGGTATCATAGCATCTACTGCTTTTACTCCTGTTTGTAATGGTTCTGTAACGGGTTGACGGAAGATAACTCCAGGAGCTTTTCTTTCTAATGGCATTTCGTATAAATCTCCACCAATTGGCCCTTTTCCATCAATAGGAAAACCAAGTGTGTTTACTACACGTCCAACCATTTGTTCACCTGCTTTTAAAGAAGCAATACGTTGTGTTCTTTTTGCTGTAGATCCTTCTTTGATTCCTGTAGATGGTCCTAAAAGTACCACACCTACATTGTCTTCTTCAAGATTCAAAACGATTCCTTCTAAACCGTTTTCAAATTCTACTAACTCACCGTATTGAACATTTGATAACCCGTATACACGAGCGATACCATCTCCAACTTGAAGGACTGATCCAACTTCTTCTAAAGTTGCACCTGATTCAAAACCTTCTACTTGCTTTTTTAATATTGCTGAAATTTCAGCAGGTTTAATATCCGCCATAATTATTTATAAATAACTAGTTACTTAATTCTCTTTTTAATACTTGCAATCTGTTGGCTACTGAAGCATTGTATTGCTTGTCGCCTATTCTTAATATAAATCCTCCTATTAAACTAGGATCTACTGTATTTTCTATTGTAATTTTCTTGTTTGAAAAAGTAGCAATCTTTGCCAAAACTTTTGCCTCTAATGAAGCATCCATAGCAATAGCAGTTGTTACTTTAGCAATTTCTACACCATTCATATCGTCAAAAAGTTTGTTGTATTCTAAAGCGATAGCGTCTAGAATTTCAAATCTTTTGTTTTCGAATAACAAACGAAAAAGACTTTTAGTTACTGAATTGGTATCTGCAAAAATTTCTTGTAATGCGCTTTCTTTTACTTCTACTTTTGTGGTTGGATTTT
The DNA here is from genome assembly GCA_043731625.1 of Flavobacterium sp. Taxonomy (GTDB): domain Bacteria; phylum Bacteroidota; class Bacteroidia; order Flavobacteriales; family Flavobacteriaceae; genus Flavobacterium. The sequence goes on from JAYTIV010000012.1 coordinate 25,861, forward strand.
GAATAAAAGTACTCAATTCCTTATTCCCGTTTATTGTAGAAGCAATAGTAGTCATATCATTATTAACTGCTTGAGCGACACCTTTATCATTTGCGATATCTAGGATTGCTTTTGCATAACGAATTGCTGCTCTTGTACTTGACATATTAGTTTAGTTTAGAATCGCCTAACATTTTTTCTACCAATTTTACTTGGGCATCTTTGTTAGATAATTCGTCTTTCAATAATTTTTCTGCAATTTCTATTGACAATGTTGAAACCTGAGCTTTCAATTCTGCCATAGCAGCATTTTTTTCGCTTTCGATAGCTACTTTTGCTTGCTCAATCATTTTCAAACATTGTGTTTGTGCTTCGTTTTTTGAATCTGCAATCATTTTCTCTTTCATTTCACGAGCTTCTTTTAGCATCGTGTCACGTTCCATTCTTGCTTCTTGCAAAATACGTTGGTTGTCTGATTGCAAATTTTGCATTTCTTTTCTAGCATTTTCCGCAGAAAGTAATGCATTTTTGATTCCTTCTTCTCTTTCGTTTACAGCGTCAAGAATTGGTTTCCAAGCGAATTTTTTCAATAATAGAATTAATCCAACAAAAATTATTGTTTGCCAAAAAAACAATCCAAACGAAAAATCATTTACTAACTTTTCCATAGTATATCTATCTTAATTATAATCTTAATATTTAATTGAATCAGAAGTTATAACCAACCGTTACAACTTCTGATTTTTTTTTAATTACGTTGCGAAAATTGCAGCGAAACCAATACCTTCAATAAGTGCAGCAGCAATAAGCATAGCTGTTTGGATTTTTCCAGTAGCTTCTGGTTGACGTGCAATTGCATCCATTGCAGAACCACCGATTCTACCAATACCAATACCTGCTCCGATAACTACTAATCCTGCTCCAACGATTCTAGGAATTTCCATAAAAATATGTATTAAAAATTAAACATTCTCTTTAAAAGGCATTAGACAAAAGCCATTAGCCATTAGTTTGTAAGTCTTTAAACCTTACTTTCGTAGATTTGCTTTTGGCTTTTGCCTAATGCTTATCTACTAATGATGTGCTTCGTCGTGGTGATGCTCTTCTACGGCAGAACCAAAATATAAAGCGGCCAACATTGTAAAAATATATGCTTGTAATGCTGCAACTAATATCTCAATAACTGATATTATAAACGTTAATGTAAATGATAACGCTCCCATTCCGATACTTTTATAAATGAATATCAAAGCTAGTAAACTCATGATTACAATGTGACCAGCAATCATGTTTGCATACAAACGTATCATTAATGCAAATGGCTTGATAAATATTCCCAATAATTCTATTGGTGCTAAAATGACTTTCATTGGTGTTGGAACGCCTGGCATCCAAAAAATATGTCCCCAATAATTTTTATTAGCTGTTAGTGTTGTAATAATAAATGTTATAATAGCCAATCCTGCGGTTACAGCAATGTTTCCTGTAACATTGATTCCTAGTGGTGTTAAACCAAAAATATTTAAAAACCAAACGAAGAAAAATACCGTCAATAAGAAACTCATGTACTTTTTATAATGCTTTTCGCCAATGTTAGGAATTGCAATTTCGTCTCTAATATACAATACGATTGGCTCAAAAAGTCTTCCAAATCCGGCTGCTACACCTCCGTTTTTAGTATACGATTTTGCCAAACCTGTAAAAATGAAAAACATTAACAGCGCAACAATCATAATTGTTAACACTCCTTTTGTTATTGAAAAGTCTAATGGTTTGATATTTGTTGGGTGATGTTCATCTCCTGTTAGAGTTCCAGAAGCATCTGTTTTGTATATTTTTTCGTCGTGACCTAATTTGTAATAATTACCATTAGATTCAGCTACGGAGTGACCATGTTCGAATTTTGTTGAAGAAAAAAACTGAACTCCATTATCCCATAATATAATAGGTAGTGGAAATCCATAATGTTGTCCTGTTGCTTCGTCTTCAAATAAAGAGAATTCGTGAGCATCTAAAACGTGATGATTTTTGAAAGCATCTATTTTAGATTTTATATCTGTAGGTTCAGCATGAGCTTCGTGAGAAGTGTGTTCTTCTGAAGTTGCTGTTGCAGTTGTTTCAGTTTGTACTTTTAGTGAATCAATTGAAGTGTTTGCATAACCAAATACTGGAAGACAAACTACTAAAGTTGCTATTATAAATTGGAGTGATTTATTGGAAAACACCATATCTGTTATTTAACTTAATTTTTACTTTCTGAAATTTGGTGCAAAGGTACATCTTTTCTTAATATTCCAAGAATATAAACTATTTTTTTTGACGAAATTGTTGATTTAAAACCTATTTATTGATTATTATTTAAAATTCGTATGGTTACAACGGTTTCAATTGCTAAAAATAAGGCAAAAACTATAAAAAAATTTATTTTTTCTATTCCAATATTTTCTCTGGTCGAATTCAAAATTGGATATAATAATGCATAAGAAAGAACCATTTTTATGCAAGTAACCAACAGAAATGTATGCCCAACACTGTCAATGTTTTTGTTTTTAACCTTTATTAGTAATATAATTATAAGCACAGAACAGATTCCGAAAAACCCATACAATATTTCAATTGGATAAATGAAATTGGAATATTTTGGATTGTTTTGATTTAAATAATAAAAAACTTTGTGAAGGATAAAAGCTAATAAAGAAATTCCTAATGTTTCCAGAATGGGTTGGTATTTTCTAATATTCATTCTTTATTCTTCTGAAGATTTATTGATTTCCTTGAGTTGTCTATTGATGTTATAAAAAGCAATTGCGACACCAACTAAAGTTAGAACTTTTACATAAATCCTATGTGGATTGGGATATTTTGCATCTAACCAATTTCCTAAATAGGAAAAAGCAAACACTATTACTCCCATTTGAATAGGAATATTAATAAGTGCCAACCATTTATTATTGGTTCTCTTCTTGGGGTTTTGATTGTCCTTCAATTGCAATTGGGTTTTTTACATTTGGTTTCATCACACAAGTTGCACTAAATTCTGCACCTGGTTCAACGGCTAGTTTTCCGCAAATAACTTCACCATGAATACTTGCTTTTGCTTTGATATTAAGGATTTCTGTAACTTGTATTTTGCCTTCAAACTTTCCTTCTATATCTGCATTTTTACATACGATATCGCCTTTGACACTTCCTGCTGGTCCTATTACAATTTTTCCGTTGGATTGAAAATTACCTACCAAGTCGCCGTCTAACCTAAAATCTGCGTGCGAAAGTATGTTTCCTCGAATGATTGTTCCTTCGACGATCCTATTTGTTTTACCTAAAAGATCTGTATATGATTTTGGTTTTTTGTCAAACATCATTTATCGTTTTTCTTTTTTTGTTTCTGGAGAGTCTTGTGGTGGTGTACCAAATCCTGTTGGCATTTGAGGTGGCATTTGGTTGAGTTGTTCTTCTTTTTCTTTATACAATTGTTCCCTTGTAGGTTGAACTGGCGTTACACCTTTTTCTCCTTTTACAGGTTTAAATTCAGTTGGATTAGTATTTGTTGGTCGCTCAATTGGTTCTGAAGGTTTTGTGGTTAAATACTCTTCAAAATTTTTATTGATTTGTACAATTTTATAGTTCTCATTTGATATTACATATGCAACATCTTGAATTTTGTATTCTTTTAATTCTTTCAATATTGATGCAATTCCTTTGGCATATTCTTCTGTTTTCATTCCATGAATAACCACAAAATTTTTGTCCATTGTATAAATATCATAAGAAGTTGTGAGCTTATCAAGACTTCTATCTGCTATAAATTTCTTGATTTTTTCTTGTAACTTTTTAGTGTTTTTATCTTCTGGAGTATCAGATTTATAAAGAATTTTCCAGCTTAATGGTTTGTCTTGATAAAACTTTAATGCTTCAAGTTTTGGCACATCTGTACCTAATAAACTTTCAGCTTGTTTACCTTCATCACTATTTGGATAACTTAAAGCTACATAGTTTAAAGCTTTTTTGTATTCAATAATTCCTTTTAATTTTCCAATAATATTAGCTTTCAACAACTCGAATTTAGGTACAATTTCTTCACCTGTATATTGGTCAATAGCAATTCCGGAGTCTATTAATGCTTTTTTATAATCACCCGATTCATATATTTTATACAATTTATTATAACTTGTTTCTGGTGTTTCGATAACAATTGCATTTCCCGAATTTTTGGCGCTTAAAATTTGTGCATAACGAGAATCTGGATATTGATTGATAATTCTCTCTCGCATTGCCAATGCTTTGTCTTTATCTATAATCTCATAAATTTTAAAAAGATTATACATAGTTGGAAGCACCAATCTTTCTTCAGGATTATTTGTTAGTAGCGTTTCTAGCTTATTTGCTGCTAATTTATATTCTTTGAATTTTTCTTTATAAATAACTCCTAATTGATAATACGCAAAGTTGCGTTCCTTAGCAATACTGTCAATTTCTGTTTGTTTGGTTGGTAATTGTTTAATATAGAAATCGGCAATATATGGATCTCCTGCTTTCTGTTCTTTATCAGATTTATTTTCTTTAGTATTGTCTTTGTCATCTTCTTTTACAACCGTGTCATCATCTCCTTCAATACTTGTATTTGACTTACTTGAAGAAAGTCTCCAATTGTTTTTATACTCTCGTTTACCCCATTTTTTTTCAAATTCAATTTTGCCAAAAGCAACTGTTTTTGAATTATAAAAATAAAAATTACTTTGCCCTACAGAAAATGAAGATGCTATTGGAGGAGCATTGTTTTGATTAGAAGGCTGTACTGCTGCTTTTTTAGCTTCCATTGAAGCATCTTTCCCCGCTTTTTTATTAGAAATTTCTTGATTTGTACGATCTTCTGATTGAGGATTATCTGTATTTTTAGAATTATTTTCGGCTTCTTTTGCTTGTTTTTCTAATAATATTTTTTTGGCTTCCTCTTCCTTTTTTAATTTTAAAATATAATTTTCATAATAAGCTACTTTGTCAGGTTCTGACATTTTATATACTTTTATGATACTATCGTTTCTGTTAGCAATACCTTCATATTTTATAACATCATTCAGATTCAATCTTTTTTTCTCGATTTGTTTATGTTCACGTGATCTTAAATCTAATTGAACTAGTGTGCTATCATAATATTTTCCAGCTGTAACATATTTTGCTCTATTAAAATATATATCAGCTATATTTCTATAATTAGAGGCAACAAGATATTGATTGGTTGATTTGGTTTTTAAAGAAATATTATAATATTTTTCAGAAACAGTGTTTTTATTTTTTTTGTCATAATACAGTGCCATTTGATGGTTTAACACATCTAAAAAAGGTCTATTCTCTCTGTTTATCAATAAATCATTAAACTTTTTTAGAAAAGCAATGGTGTCTCCTTTTTCAACATCAAATTGGTTGGCTTGTTTGATATGTGATTGAATAACATATTGTTTTGCTGCTTTTCTTTTCATATCAATCACTGATTGAAAAGAAGCAAAGGCACTATCCTTATACCCTAACTCGTCATATATCTGACCTAATATAAAATGATAACGTGCTTTTTCTTCTTTAGCTTTTGTAAAATCTCTTGCTAGTTTAAGTTTTGCAACCGCACTATCTTTTTCTTCTAAATTCAAAAATGCTTGAGACAATGTAGCATTTGCATCTGCATAAATCTGGTCTTTAAATTTTATTTCTTTTAATAATTTTCTCAAATTATCTATTGCCAGAGCGTCATTATCCATTCGCATATTGGTTTTTTCACGCCAAATTTTTGCTTCATAAATCTTACTGCTATTTGGGTATTTGTATAAAATATAATTGAACGCTTCTAAAGCAGGTACAAATCGTTGGTCATAATATCTTGCTTTACCTAGGATTAAATGCGCTTCATCCATCTGTGGGTTTTTTTCTGAACCTGCAATATTCATTGAGTGCTTTTGAATTGCTTTTGCTGCTTTTGTTTCAGCACGTTCAAAATTTGGGTTTTTGGTATTTTGACCAGGAAGTATATCTTCTTTATTAACCTGCATTCTTTCTATAGGTAATCTTTCCCAAAAATTATCTTTATATTGTGTTTTTAAATCTAGAATTCCTTTGTTTAATGCAACTTCGCCATTATACAAAATATTATATTCTGTACTCAATGCGTGAGAGTTTCTGGCCAAAAAGGAGTTTCTTTTGGTAGAACAAGCTATCAAAATTAGAAAAACACCCAGTATTGCAATATATTTATGTAAAGTAGTTTTCAAAGTAAACGGTTTTATTCTTAAACTTTTAAAAGTCAATTTTATTGTACTGACTGGTAAAAATACGTTTCTTTTTGATATAGCGAAAATTATAGTCTAAAAGTTTGTAATAAATTAAGGTTGTAATCAATTTCAAGAAATTTACTTTTTTGAGTTGGTCTAGAATTCGTCCATCTTAAATGTTTTTTCTACTTTTGTAAAAAATAAAAAGTATGTCATCGTTCTATAAATTAAATATAAAAGAAGTACGCAGAGAAACCAAAGATGCAGTTTCTGTTTTGTTTAATGTACCGCTAGAATTCAAAGATTTTTATTCTTTTATAGCAGGTCAATATGTAAATCTGAAATTGACACTCGATGGTAAAGAAATTCGTCGTGCTTATTCTATCTGTTCGTCACCAGAAAGTGGCGAATTGCGTATTGCTATAAAAGCTGTTTCAGATGGTGCTTTCTCACAATTTGCAAATACAAAACTTAAAGCAGGCGACACAATAGAAGTAGGAACACCAGAAGGTAAGTTTACTTTTGAGCCTGATGCAAATAGATTAAAAAACTATGCCGCTTTTGTTGCTGGTAGTGGTATTACTCCTGTTTTTTCTATAATTCAAAATGTACTTATTAGTGAGCCCAAAAGTTCTTTTGTATTGGTTTATGGTAACAAAACGCCAGAAGACACAATATTTCATGAACAACTACACGATTTACAACTAAAAAATGTTGGACGTTTTTTTATTCATTACGTGTATAGCAAAACCAAAGTTGACGGGGAATTATTTGGAAGAATAGAAAAATCAACTGTAAATTTTGTATTGAATAATAAACATAAAGAAAAGGATTTTGATAAATTCTATTTATGCGGTCCTGAAGAAATGATTACAGTAGTTTCTAATGTTTTAAAGGAACATAATGTTGCAGATAAAAATATAAAATTTGAACTTTTTTCAACTTCAACAAGTGAAAATAAGGCAGCCGCATCTCACGAAGGTCATACCAAAATAACTGTTTTGGTTGATGATGAAGAGACTACTTTTGAAATGAGTCAAAAGCAAACTTTGCTTGAAGCAGCTTTGAAACAAGGAATTGATGCGCCTTATTCTTGTCAAGGTGGAATTTGTAGTTCGTGTTTGGCTAGGATAAAATCTGGAACTGCCGAAATGAAGAAAAACTCAATTCTTACTGATGGAGAAATTAATCAAGGTTTGATTTTAACTTGTCAAGCACATCCAACCTCAGCAGAAATATTTGTTGATTATGATGATGTATAATTTATAAGTTTCTGTTTATTGCAGATAGAATACTTTCAACAGATATTGTTCGCATTACATCTTCATAACCTTCTACTTTTTTATTTCCATAAATGGAAGTAGGAAGTTTTGGGTAAAGCGTTCTGTCTGAAACCAAACAATTTTCTATTGGTTGATGAAATGGGGCAAAACCTGCATAAGGATGAGTTGCACCCCAAAGTGTGATGGTTTTTACTCCCAACATTGCTGCAATATGAGCGTTTCCAGAATCCATAGAAAGCATTACATCAAGATTTGAAATGAGTTGAATTTCATTATTAAATTTTAGTTTTCCAGCAATTGTAATTACATTTTCTAAGCCATTAGCAAAAGTGTTTAAAAGTGTAATTTCTTCTTTACCACCACCAAAAAGCAAGATTTTAAAATTGTTGTTTTTTGCTAATTCTATAATTACTTCTTGCATTAAATCTGCTGGATATACTTTGCTTTGATATTGTGCAAATGGAGCAATTCCAATCCAATGATAATTTTCTTTTTTACCTGAAATCTTTAAAATTTCATCGGACAAACCTGCTTTTTCAGGAAAATTTGGCGAAGATAAATCAATAGAAAAACCTAGCTTTTCAAAAGTCTCTATATGTCTTTCTACCATTAATTGTAATGGTTTGAAAATTTTATTTCCTGGACGAGTCAAAGCCTTTTTCTCTGCTCTTCCTTTATCTGTAAATGCTGTTTTTGTTCCACTAATGGCAAAAAGATTTCTAATGACTTTAGATCGTAATACATTATGCAAATCTGCAAATGCATCTACGTTAAGTTTTTGTAAATCAAGAAACAAACGCAACAATCCTAAAAAACCTTTATGCCTTTTCTTATCGTCAAATTCAAAAAAAGTTAGATTGGGAATTCCTTCAAAAAAAGGTTTGAAAAATGGTCTAGAAACCATTGTGATTTTTACATCTGGAAACTGCTTTGCAAATGCTCTTAAAACAGGAACCGTCATTGCGACATCTCCCATTGCAGAGAGTCGAATAACTGCTATATGTTGGATTGGTTTTGACAAAATAAACTTGTCGAAAATTATTTTTTATTCTGATACAAAACCGGATTCAGTTCGTCATCATTATACATTTTCATCTGTTTGTATACTTTCATGAACTTATCTCCATTTTCTATGTCCTTCAATAAATCATCAATAGCGGTAGACAAATCTGTTCTTTGTTCTAAGAGGATATTCAGTTTTGCTTGACATTTATCTCTGTGGTCTTGCGATGCTTCTGCACGAGTAGCTTCTTCTTGCATATGATAAATTTTTAGAGCAAGTATAGACAATCTATCAAAAGCCCAAGCAGGACTTTCAGAGTTTATTTTTGCATTGTCTTTTACTTTAACATTGCTATATTTTTGAAGAAAATAACTGTCTGTATATTCAACCATATCGGTACGTTCTTGATTTGACGCATCGATTCTTCTTTTTAAAGTAAGTGCCGCAACAGGATCAATATTTGGGTCACGAATGATATCTTCAAAATGCCATTGAACTGTATCAATCCAGTTTTTATGATATAACAAATGTTCGAATTTATCTTTAGGATATGGGTTGTTTATAGGTTGATCTACATTATCATATTTGTGATAATCTTTGATACTTTGTTCGAAAACAGAATAAGCTAATTTTGAAAACATCTCTATATATTTTAAAAACACAAATATACTTTTATTACTTTTGAAAAACTTTAGATGGGTAAAGTTTTTTATATTATTATTCTAAAATCACAACACACCATTATGGACATTCATTATATATCAGAAAACAACAGCATTCTTAATCATTTTCTTGCACAAATTCGTGATGTGACTATTCAAAAAGATAGCATGCGATTTCGTAAAAATATAGAACGCATTGGCGAAATTATGGCTTATGAATTAAGTAAAACATTAGAATATAAAGCTATTGATGTTCAAACACCATTAGGCATCAAACACACTACTACAATTGCAGACAATGTTGTTTTGTGCTCAATTCTACGAGCTGGATTGGCTTTGCATACTGGTTTTATGAATATTTTTGATAATGCCGAAAACGGTTTTGTGTCTGCTTATCGACATCATCCCAATAATGATGAATTCTTCGAGATTTTGGTCGAATATCAAGCAGCGCCATCTTTTGAAAATAAAAATTTGATTTTAATTGACCCAATGTTAGCAACTGGACAATCTATAGTTGCTGTTTTACATAAACTGCATTTAGAACAAAAACCAAAAGAAATTCATATTGCAGTTGTTATTGCTGCTCCAGAAGGTATAGAATTTCTTGAGAAAAATCTTCCTCCTAATTGTCATCTTTGGGTTGCAGCACTTGACGAAAAATTGAACGAAAAAAATTATATTGTTCCTGGTCTTGGTGATGCTGGTGATCTTGCTTATGGTAGTAAGCTATAATTGCGAAAAATACACAAAAAAACTGCTGAGAATTAAAAAAGACAACACCACTTCTTGTTGCCATTTTACTTGTGCCATTTCTATATGACTTGTTGTTATAATTGCTAAAGGAGCAATTGTAAACAGCAATAAATCGTTGCTTTTATTTGGTGAAACAACATATATTAAAACTCCAATTACAAATGCTGAAATTATCTTTTTGTAGGTTGGGTGTAAAATTAATGGTCTGTTTGACATTGATAATAATAAAGAAGCTATAAAAAATAACGAAATAGTAGCATAAATAGAAAGAGCTAAATTTTGATAATTATTAGTAAAATAATCTAATTTCAAATTTATTTTGATTTGATTGAGTAGTAGCCCAATCCAACTTTTATTAAAAAATAAAGAAGCTGAAACAAAAATAGTGACTGTTGTGAAAAAGGCAATAAATGGCAAAAACCAGTTTCTGTAATCTCTTGCAACGTGAAAAAGTATCGAAATAAAAACTACTATTATGAAAAGGATACTCCAAAAATGAAATAATGATGCTATAAAAACCCATAATGAAGCATCAAATATTTTTTCTTTAGGTAATTTTAATGATTGTAATGATAATAATCTTCGAAGGGATAATAGGATACAAAAATTTGAAATTATCAAATTGAAATTATCTAAAACCGAAGGGAAAAACAAAAGAAACAATAAATAAAATAAAACGGTGTAGGCGCTGTCTTTGCTCAATCCGTTTTTTTTAATAATGAAATTTGTTACAAAAAGTGAGGCAAAGATTGTTCCTAAAATAATACATTTTTGAATAAGATTTTGCAACGAATTATCACTCGTAACGTGCTTGATTTGGTATAAAAAAAAGAAAAAAAGTACCCCAATTATTACAATCGAATAATTTAATGGTGTAGATTTTCTAAAAAGACTTGTTATCATAAGGATATTTTATACTTTTGTGTCTGTAAATATAATACTTGTTTAAAAAACAACACTAAAATATTATGAGAGCATTTTTTGAAGGAATACAATGGTTATTTGAAAACATCTTTTTTATACCTCAAAACTTTTTGAGAAAATTAGAGTTAACAAGCTGGTTTGGTGCAAATATCATAAATTGGATTTTAATGGGCGTTTGTGTTTATTTTATGGTGTATTGGATCAAGCAATTAAAATTGCACAAAGCAAACGGAGAAGAAAATCAAGATACTACGGCTCATTCTTTCTTAACTAAGTAAGTCAAATCCTATATCTTTTCTATAATACATCGTATCAAAATGTAGTTTTGCTATATTATGATACGATTTTTTTATAGCTTCCTGAAAATCATTACCAAAAGAAGTTACTGCAAGAACTCTTCCGCCATTACTTACAGTTTTCCCGTTTTCTGTTTTTGTCCCTGCATGAAAAACAATAGAGTCGGAAATGGAATCTATACCCGAAATAACTTTTCCTTTCTGATATTCTTCAGGGTAACCACCTGATACAAGCATAATTGTTGTTGCGCTTCTAGAATCAATTTCTAACGAAATCTCATCCAATTTTTCATTTGCCACTGCTTGAAATAAGGCAACTAAATCTGTTTTAAGTCTCGGAATTACAACTTCTGTTTCCGGATCACCCATGCGCACATTATATTCAATAACAATAGGTTCTCCCTTTACATTGATTAATCCTATAAAAACAAATCCTTTATAAACAATTCCGTCTTTTTGCAAACCCTCTATAGTAGGCTTTACTATTCTGTTTTCTATTTTTTCTAATAAAATTTCATCTGCAAATGGCACTGGAGATATTGCTCCCATTCCGCCAGTGTTTAATCCTGTGTCACCTTCGCCTATTCGTTTATAATCTTTGGCAGTTGGTAAAATTTTATAATTTTTTCCGTCTGTCAAAACAAAACAACTAAGTTCTATTCCGTCAAGAAATTCTTCAATAACAACTTTTGAACTTGCTTCGCCAAATTTTTGGTTAACCAACATGTTTTTTAATTCTGCTTTCGCTTCTGCTAAATCTTGAATAATCAAAACACCTTTTCCTGCAGCCAATCCATCAGCTTTTAATACGTAAGGTGGTTGTAAGGTTTCTAGAAATAAATAACCCTCTTCAACAGTTTCTTTGGTAAAACTATCATATGCTGCAGTTGGAATTTGATGCTTAACTAAAAATTCTTTTGCAAATTCTTTACTGCCTTCCAATTGAGCTCCTTTTTTTGAAGGTCCGATAACGGGAATGCTTTTTAGCTGATTATCATTTGCAAAAAAATCAAAAATACCCAAAACTAATGGATCTTCTGGACCAACCACTACCATTGCAACATTTTCTTTAAGTACAAATGTTTTTATGTTTTCAAAATCAGTTGGAGCGATATTTATATTTGTTGCAATGCTTCCTGTACCCGCATTCCCTGGTGCAACAAAAAGTTGTGTGCATAAATGTGATTGAAGCATTTTCCAAGCCAAAGCATGTTCTCTTCCTCCAGAACCAAGTAGTAAAATAGTCATGTTGTGATTGTGTTTGTTGTGTTGCAAAAATAGATTGTTTTGAAGGGAATAAATAATTAATTTTTAAAAAAATGTCTTTCCATAGTTGATAGTGATTTGTAAATATTATTTTTGATGAAAAATAAACTTCTGTGTTTAAAATATTTAATTTAGCGCTACGATTAAATGGTTTTCCTATTGAGAAAGCCAATAAAGAATTGTCTCAAATATTGACATATAACGAACAAGAATACCTCCTTTTTCTCGAACAAAAAAAGAAAGAAATTGTTGCCTTTCATTTGCAAAACAACTCAAATTACAGACAATTTGTAGGTAAAGATGCTGTCGAAAATTGGGAAGATTTGCCCATTATGAAAAAGGGAAGTTTTCAAAAACCACTACCACAAAGGCTTTCAAAAGGATTTACATTGAAAAATGTATATGTCAATAAAACTTCAGGTTCTAGTGGAGATCCTTTTGTTTTTGCAAAAGACAAATTTTGTCATGCTTTGATTTGGGCGAACATTATGAGACGATTTAATTGGTATGGTATCGATTTTAATCATTCGTTTCAAGCGCGGTTTTATGGTATGCCTTTGGATTTTATTTCTAACAAAAAACTGCGTTTAAAAGACTTTTTTAGTAATCGATATCGTTTTAATATTTTTGATTTTTCGGATATAGGAATTCAAAAAATGATAAAAAAATTCGAATCAACAAAATTCGATTATATCAACGGCTATACAAGTTCTATTGTTCTCTTGGCACATTATTTAAAACGAAATAACCTTTTTTTAGATACTATTTGCCCATCACTTAAATTGTGTGTTGTGACTTCTGAAATGCTTTTTGAAGAAGACAAACATTTGTTGGAAGAGCGCTTTAGAATTCCGATAATAAACGAATATGGTTCGGCAGAATTGGATATCATAGCTTTTGAAAATCCTGATGGTGTTTGGAAAATAAATTCTGAAACCTTATTTGTAGAGATATTAGACGGAAATAATAGTGTTTTACCTTACGGAAAAGAAGGTCGGATTGTGGTGACTTCATTTTATAACAAAGCACATCCAATGATTCGATATGAAGTTGGCGATATCGGAATTTTAGATGAAAAAAGCACTCCAAAGAACCCAATTTTAAAAAAATTAATTGGTAGAACCAATGATGTTGCTATATTGCCTAGTGGGAAAAAATCTCCGGGAATGACTTTTTATTCTATCACAAAAAAATTATTTGATGATGATGGAAACGTCAAAGAATTTGTTATTATTCAAACTAAAAAAGACACTTTCGAAATAGAATATACTAGTGAAGTTGAATTGACAGAAAGTGAAATTTCTAAAATAAAATCTGTTTTCACTACTTTTTTAGAGCCCAATCTAAATTTTATTTTTAATCGAAAAACAGCTATTGATAGAGCTAAAAGCGGAAAACTAAAACAATTTAAATCCTTGGTCTAAATAAAAATGGAAGAAATCCTTATTATATCTAATTATTATCCTCCCGAAAGAGGCGCTGCTGCTAATAGAATAGAACAGTTAGCTTTGAAATTAGACCAAAACAAGTATTCTGTTTCTGTTATTTGTCCATTGGCAAATTATCCAAAAGGCAAAGTTTTTCCTGAATATGCTGGTAAATTTTCGGTAACAGAAAAAATACAAAATATTACGATTAAACGTTTGTGGATCTATCCGAGTATTAGCAAAAATATTATCGTTAGATTACTTTCGGTAGTATCTTTTTCTACTAGTTTGCTCTTTTACTTAGTTTACAAAAAAACACCTCATAAAGTAATTGTACAATCTCCACCTTTGTTATTGTCATTCATTTCTGTATTGGTACTTTCGTTAAAAAATAAAAAAATTATTCTTAATGTTTCTGACTTATGGCCTTTGGCAGCAATTGAATTAAATGCTCTGAAATCTGGTAGCTTTTCTCACAAAGTATCTTTGTTTTTTGAGCGATATATTTATTCAAAAGCAACTTTAATTCTAGGCCAGTCAAACGAAATTATTACACATATCAAAACTATTTCT
>JAYTIV010000013.1:0-2372 GCA_043731625.1 Flavobacterium sp.
TTTTATGTTTTTTTATCAAACCAAAGACCGATTGTCATATCAAGAAATTAATGAAAAAACAGTACAATTGTTTGAAAAGTTTAATAATCTTTCAAAAACTGAAAATATTTAATAATATCATTCGTTATAGAAATACTAAATTTTTATTATTTAACTTCTTATTCGTCTATATTTGAAGTTAATTAATAACTTTGTAAGTTGTTTTTTCATTAAAATAAAAACATTTTATGCGCAATTTTTTTAAAAAAAGATATATAATTCCCATTATAGCTAGTGGTTTTCTATTTGTTGGAGTAAGTTTTAGAGAAGATTTCTTTGAGGTTGCTAAACAAATTGAAATTTTCACAACCCTATTCAAAGCAGTCAATTCTAATTATGTTGATGAAACTAATCCAGGAGATTTGATGGATAAGGCTATCAAAAGTATGTTGGCAGATTTAGACCCTTATACCAATTATTTCAACGAACAAGATGTTGTGAAATTTAAAATCAACAATACTGGTGAATACACTGGTATTGGTGCTATGATTACCAGAAAAGAAGGTAAACTAATCATTAAAGAACCTTATAAAAACTTTCCTGCAGACAAAGCTGGGTTGAAAGCTGGTGACGAGATTATTCAAATTGGCGATGTGAGTTTAAGTGATTTCAAAGACGATGCGTCACAATTACTAAAAGGAGCCAAAAACACCAAAGTAGATATAAAATACATCCGTCAAGGAAAAACATTAACAACGCAACTTGTTCTGGATGAAGTTGAAATAAAAGCAGTTCCTTTTTACGGAAAAATTGATGATAAAACGGGATATATTGTTTTATCTCAATTTAATAAAAAGGCAACTCTAGAAACCAAAGAAGCTTTAGAGCAATTAAAAAAAGATGGTGCAGAACGCATTGTTCTTGATTTAAGAGGAAATCCTGGTGGATTGCTAAACGAAGCAGTAAATATTTGCAATCTTTTTGTGCCAAAAAACGAAATAATTGTTACTACAAAATCTAAAATTGAAAAACACAACAACACCTACAAAACCAGTCGTGATCCTATAGATTTAGAAATTCCGTTAGTTATTTTAGTTGATGGTAAAAGTGCCTCGGCTTCAGAAATTGTTTCTGGTGCGCTTCAAGATTTAGACCGTGCCGTAATTGTTGGTAGTAGAAGTTTTGGAAAAGGATTAGTACAACGACCTGTAGATTTAACCTACGGAACCCAAATAAAAATTACTATTTCACGCTATTATACTCCTTCCGGAAGATGTATTCAAGCATTGGATTATTCGCATAAAGATAAAGACGGAAAAGCAATAAGAACAGCATCAGAAAATTATAATGCTTTCAAAACCCGAAAAGGAAGAAAAGTATATGACGGTGGTGGAATTTTGCCCGATGTGGTTTTGGATGAAGCCAAACTCAGTTCAATATCTGAAGCTTTGGTGAAAAACGATGGGGTTTTTAATTATGTAACCAACTATTATTATAAAAATCCAAATCTGGGAACAACTATTCCGACGATTACTGATGCTGATTTTCTTGATTTTAAATCGTTTTTGAAAAAACAAAATTTCAATTTTGATACCGAAACTGAGATTGCAATGAAAAACACATTGGCTGCCGCCAAAAAAGAAAAAATAGATGCTGGAATTACGGCAGAATACCAACAATTATTGACTGCTTTGCAAAAAAGTGAAGAAACACAATTGAATCAAAATCAAAAAGAAATAAAAAATTTGATTTTAGACGAAATTATAAAACGTTATCAATACAAAGAAGGTTTATACAAATATTACATCAAAAACAATATCGAAATCAAAAAAGCTGTTACTATTTTGAGCGATACTTCAGAATATAATAAAATATTGCAACTATAATGATTCGATTTTTAAAAATTTTGCCCTTGCTTTTCTGCGGTGTCTTGTTTGCTCAAGAGGAAAAAGTACAATCGGTTTATTTTGAATTTGATAAATTCAGTCTTGACGAAAAACAAGGTAATGCCGTAGTAGATTTTATCAAGAATACTGATTCTACACGAATAGAATCTATTCAAATTTTTGGATATACTGATGATGTTGGTAAAGAAGCTTACAATTTTAAATTGTCTACCAATAGAGCCAACACCATAAAAGAAAAGCTTACGCACAGTGGTATAAAAAACAAAATTATCGTTACCATTGAAGGGAAAGGCAGAATCTTGATTGATGATGATGTTGTAGAAAATTTGCCCGAAAAACGTTCTAAAAACCGTCGTGTAGATGTGGTTTTGAATTTGAAAGAATTGCCAAAAATTGAAATTCCTGGTTTTTATACCACTATACAAAACAATCATATTGTTGGTGATCATATTTATCTAGAAAACCTATTGTTTGAACGTGGCAGTA
>JAYTIV010000014.1:0-5898 GCA_043731625.1 Flavobacterium sp.
AAGCAAGTCGAATTTAAACAAAATGAGCCCGATAAAATATCGAACTCATTATTATCAAAATTAATTATAAATTTGTCTAAACTTTTGGGTTCAGTCTAATAATTCGAGGCTTTTTTTTACAAATTAAACAACAATTGACCACTTATAATTCCTAAATGGCCTTTGAATTCGCTGTTGTTGTTGGCTATTTTTAGCTCTTCTTTTTTATTGAGATTATTCAAAAAGTTATTTATTCCGTATTGGTAACAAACAATGGCACGAATACGTTTGTTTCCTGCAGAAATTCCTGCATAAAAATTGCCGTTGAATTTGGTTACATCTAGAATGTCATTCGTTTTAAGTAACGTTCCGGAAATAGTATTGTTTTCGTATTTTGAATCGGCTCTCAACTTACCGTTTACTTGCAAAATAGGTCCAAAATCTAAAGACACATGATCCTTAACAATGTTATA
The DNA here is from genome assembly GCA_043731625.1 of Flavobacterium sp. Classification (GTDB taxonomy): domain Bacteria; phylum Bacteroidota; class Bacteroidia; order Flavobacteriales; family Flavobacteriaceae; genus Flavobacterium. The sequence goes on from JAYTIV010000014.1 coordinate 453, forward strand.
ACTCATTAATAATCGAACTTGAACAGCTGATAGAGTATATTTTACGTCTTCAGTTTTTGAAGAAGGTAAGAGTTTAGTTTCTACTGAGAAATTACTTTCGGTAAACTGCATTCCGAATAACATACTAAAATTATTATAGTAATTCCCTCGTACAGCTAATCCTCCAACCCAACCCATTTCTGGTTTGGTCTTAAAATTATTGGTTGTCAATGACATTTGAGTAACTCCAAGAGTTATTCCTATTCTATTTCCGTCTCTATACCCATATTGTGCATTAGCAACTACAGAAAGACCTATTAAAAAAATAGTAAAAATAATTTTCTTCATTATTAATAAATTTTAATTTGTAACAAACATACATTTTTATCGTATAACAACAGTATTAACAACCTTAAAAAATTATATATGGAAATTTATTTTATTGTTTTAGTTGTTTTAGGATTAACCATCCTTTTCTCATCTTTCTTTACAGTCAAGCAACAAACAGCCGTTGTGGTAGAACGTTTTGGTAAATTTACGAGTATTAGAAATTCTGGATTGCAACTCAAAATTCCTATAATAGATAGGGTTGCTGGTCGTGTAAATCTTAGAATTCAACAACTTGATGTATTGATTGAAACCAAAACCAAGGATAATGTGTTTATCAAAATGAAGGTTTCTGTCCAGTTCAAAGTTATTCAAGATAAAGTTTATGAGGCTTTTTATAAATTAGAATATCCTCACGATCAGATTACAGCTTATGTTTTTGATGTAGTTCGTGCCGAAGTTCCTAAATTGATTTTGGATGACGTTTTCGTAAGAAAAGACGATATTGCAATTGCAGTAAAACGAGAATTAAACGAAGCAATGACGACTTATGGTTATGATATTATCAACACTTTAGTTACCGATATTGATCCTGATATTCAAGTAAAAAATGCTATGAATAGAATTAATGCAGCCGACAGAGAAAAAACTGCTGCTGAATTCGAATCTGAAGCACAAAGAATTAGAATTGTTGCCAAAGCCAAAGCCGAAGCCGAAAGTAAAAAGCTACAAGGTCAAGGAATTGCTGACCAACGTAGAGAAATTGCCAGAGGATTGGTAGAAAGTGTCGAAGTATTGAATAAAGTAGGAATCAATTCTCAAGAAGCATCAGCCTTAATTGTAGTGACACAACATTATGATACTTTGCAAGCTATTGGTGCTGATACCAATTCTAATTTAATTTTATTACCCAATTCACCACAAGCTGGAAGCGATATGTTGAATAATATGGTGGCAAGTTTTTCTGCAAGTAATCAAATTGGTGAAACCATGAAAAACCAACCCAAACGAGTGAAGAAAAATAATGATACAACTTCTACTGATTTTAATCCGTCGGATACTTCAAATCCTGTAGAATAGGTAATAAACAATAACTTATAATAAAAAAAAGAGACTTAATCGTCTCTTTTTTTTCTTTTTGCAAACCAGTTTTTTATAAAAGGTACTGCTGTATCGAGCACAAATGGAGTTGCAATTTTTATTATAGTTCCAGTTGTTCCAGAAAGTGCTGTGTCATAAATAGTTCCTGCAATAGAAAGTGCTTTTGACGGCACAATGCTCTCCTTGGCTTTATCAACACTCAAGACCATTTTTTGATAATGAATCTCGCACTCAACTTTTAGAATTTCTAATTCTTTTTCTATTTCTGCGTAGGATGAATATTTTTTTCCCATAATTTAGTCATTAAAAAATATTTCCGAGAATTTTTCTAATATTGGACCTTCTACTATTTTGTCTTTTATTAAAAATAAAAGCAACGCAAGTACCAAATATATTCCTGCAACTATTAGAAAACCATACGGCAAACTATCGAGCATACTGCCAATTGCCAAAGCACCAGCAATGGAAACAAAAAGTAAAACTATTGAAAGACAAATAGATATCAACAAAAACTTCAACATCAATGTTGTAGATTTCATAGCTACTTTAAAACCCCATAACTTATAATAGGCTATGTTGCTCTCAAAATAAGCTTTTGCATTTTCTTGAATGGCTTCGGTATTTTCTTTTAATTCTTCAAAAGCCATTATTTCTGAAGTTTAGTGTTGAGCTTTTTTAGGTCTGCTAATTTTTCTTCAAGAAATGATATTGCCTCTTCGGCTTTATGACTTGAGTTCGAAATTAAATCTTCTACTGTCTCTTTTAAATTATGCTTTTTTTGAGAAAACATATCTTTGGCATCGTCCTCTAATGTTTCAAATTTTGATTTTGCCATATCTTTTAAATCATCAAAACCATCAATTATTTTTTCTCTCGTTTTTGATCCTTTATCGGGTGCAAACAAAATTCCTAAAGTTGCTCCAATTGCTACTCTGGCAATTAAGGCAAAAATACTACTGTTACTATTATTTGACATGTTACATTTTGATTTATGTATTAAAGTTACAAAAAAAATCTATATAATGTTGTTAATATTAATTTAAAGAGTCGAAACGCTAAATAAAGCGTTTTTTGAAACGTTTTTTTAATAAACACTAATTTATATTGTCGGTTTTTTAAAATTGATTAAAAACAAAATATGAAAGTCGTTTTTAATAGATAAAAACAATTAATTTTTTTGTTTTAATAATTATTTACAATAATAGAAAAAAACAACTCGAAAGTTGGTTTTGTATTAGAAAAAATTATAGTGCAAAATTAAATCGTTTTCAACAATTCTATAACTTTCTCGTTTTTCTCAGAATTTTTTAATTCTGATAATTGCGTTAGAAAATTATTAAAATTCGCTTCGTCAACTTTTAAATTTTCAATTGCCAAAATTCGGACAGCAACTAATTGACTTTTTAAAGACATTGAATATAATTTTGTCAATTGTTCGATTTCAATATCTTTTGTATTTACTTTATCAGAATATTTCAAAATTAAATTGGCAAATAACAATGCGTTATTATCGTTCTTGATATTTTTGACAATTGTATTGATTATCAAACTATAATTATCAATACTTTTGATGTTATCAATAATAGATTTTAGGATGATTTCTGCGGCAGTTGAATCTTTTTCTTTTACATATTTATTGAGTTCTTTTAAGGTATTCATCAATAAATTTTCTTCTTTTTTACCCTTTTCTTCCCAAGCATCTTTTAGTCCAACCGTTTTGTTAAAGACTAGTTTTGAAGCCGTTGAATGTTTATCAACATTAAAATAACCCAATCTTTGAAACTGAAATTTATCATTCGGTTTTACATTGGCTAAACTTGGTTCTACAAATCCTTTTACGATTTCTAATGATGATTTATTCATAAATTCCAAGAAATTTTTCTCTTTATGAGCATCTGGTGCTTCATCAATAAACAATCTGTCATACAAACGAACTTCGGCTTCAATAGCGTGCGAAATAGAAACCCAATGCAAGGTTCCTGCTACTTTTCTTTGACTTGCTTCGCTGCCACTTCCTGAGCGTGAATCTTCATCATAAGTTACTTGAATTTCGGTAATATTTCCGTTTGCATCTTTAGTAACACTTTCACCTTTAATGATATAACCATTTTTAAGTCGTACTTCATTTCCGATACTTAATCTGAAAAATTTAGCTGGTGCAACTTCCAAAAAGTCTTCTCTTTCTATATATAATTCTCTTGAAAAAAGAACTTTTCTGAAACCTGCGCTTTCATCTTCTTGATTAATTTCAGCTTCCAACCATTCTTCTTTTCCTTCAGGATAATTGGTAATTACCAACTTCACAGGATCTAAAACGGCCATCACTCTTGGTGCAGTCTTGTTTAAATCTTCACGTAAACAAAACTCCAAAAGTGAAACATCAATTACATTTTCTCGTTTTGCAACACCTATTATATCGCAAAAATTACGAATAGATTTTGCAGTATAACCTCGACGACGTAAACCTGAAATTGTTGGCATTCTTGGATCATCCCAACCGTTAACAACCTTTTCTTCAACCAGTTGCAATAGTTTTCGTTTACTCATAACCGTGTAATTCAAATTCAAACGTGCAAACTCATATTGATTTGGACGCACTTTTGTCGTATTAGAACCTGAAACAAGTTCATCAGAACCTGAAACAAGTTCAGGTTGAATCTGATCTAAAAACCAGTTGTATAATTCGCGGTGCATCACAAATTCTAATGTACAAATTGAGTGTGAAATTTGTTCAATATAATCACTTTCGCCGTGAGCATAATCATACATCGGGTAGATTTTCCAATCGTTTCCTGTTCTATGATGATGGCGGTGTAAAACTCGGTACATCAAAGGATCACGCATCAACATATTCTTAGAAGTCATATCGATTTTGGCTCTTAAAACATGACTTCCTTCAGGAAAATCACCGTTTTTCATAGCTTCAAAAAGTTGTAAATTTTCTTCAACCGAACGATTTCTATAAGGCCCATCAACTCCTGGTTGAGTAGGCGTTCCTTTTTGAATTGCCATATCTTCAGACGATTGACTGTCAACATAAGCTTTTCCGTTTTTAATCATCGCAACAGCCCAATCATACAACTGCTGAAAATAATCGGAAGCATAACGTTCTTCTGCCCAATTAAACCCTAACCAAAGCAAATCCTCTTTGATGGCATCAACATATTCTTGCTCTTCTTTGGCAGGATTAGTATCGTCAAAACGAAGGTTTACAGGTGCATTATACTTTAATCCTAAACCAAAATTAAGGCAAATAGATTTTGCATGACCAATATGTAAATACCCATTTGGTTCTGGTGGAAAACGAAAACGCAATTTCTCTTGAGGAAAACCGCTTGCTAAACTGTCTTCAATAATTTGTTCTATAAAATGAAGTGATTTCTCTTCGGTTGACATAATTTTGTTTAATTTTAGCAAAGATATGAAAAGAGTTTAGAAAGTTTAGTCGCTTTTATTACCTAAACATTATAACCTTTATAAACATTATAACCTTATTTAAAAAATGGGAACAATAAAACTCAAAAATATAAGAACTTACTCTTATCACGGATGTTTGGTTGAAGAAGGAAAAATTGGATCTGATTATATTGTAAGCTTAGAAATTAAAACCGATTTACGAAAATCATCAATATCAGATCATCTTGCTGATACGGTAGATTATGTGCTTTTGAATAAAATTGTGGTAGAAGAAATGGCTATTAGATCGCATTTATTAGAACATGTTGCTCATAGAATTATCACTCGCATTTTTAGAGAAATACCTTCGGTTTCTCGAATAACACTTAGTGTTTCTAAATTAAATCCTCCTATTGGTGGTGATGTTGAAGCGGTTACCATTGAAATGGAAGAGTATAGAAATTAAAAAAATTAGGAATTGAGAATTAGGAATTATGAATTTTTAAAAATTGTTAATTATCAATTGTTAATTATCAATTGTTTCCTATATTTGCAATCCAATAAATAATTGGCGTCGTGGCCGAGCGGCTAGGCTGGGCTCTGCAAAAGCTCCTACTCCGGTTCGAATCCGGACGATGCCTCA
>JAYTIV010000015.1:0-2343 GCA_043731625.1 Flavobacterium sp.
AATTCACATATTCGTCGGGCACTATTTATGCCAGCATTTACGGCTGTAAAGTATAAAGAACCATCGTTTTTTGGACTTTATGAACGAACCTATGCTAAACACGCAATCAAAATGAAAAGTTATGTAGCTGTTCAAAAAAAGTTACTTACAACCATCTATCATCTATGGAAAAAAAACGAAAAATATAACCCCAACTACATTTTTAATATCCAAGAAAAGGAACAGGAGCTTTCTTCTTTGCTCGGCTTTGAAAAAGCCGTATCAACACAAAAAAATAGCCCCAATCAAGTTGAGGCTATACAAGGTAAACATCCAGTAAAAAATCACAGTAGGCTTCCTCTTTGCTAATACAAATTTAGAAAAATAACGTTAATAAAATTTGTTTTTTAAGATAGTACCTGTTGGCAGTAGGTGTATTATTTGACTTTTATATCTGTTTTTGTTACTTTTGGCTTATATTTAGCTTTTTTTATAGCATAATATGTTTTTATAATTTATATATTTGAACAATAATTAAATATTTTTATGTCAGGATTACAAATAACAGCTAATTTAGGATTTTCAAATCAAAAATTTCACGTTGGTCTTTCTTTAGTAGAATTTAATGAAGATGACGTGGTTATTATTTATTCTCCAGCTTTGGACTTGAGTGGTTACGGTCATTCAGAAGAAGAAGCTAAAAGTTCTTTTTCTGAATCTTTACACGAGTTTTTTAGATACACTCACAATAAAAACACTTTAGATAAAGTTTTGAAAGATTTAGGTTGGTCAATTAAAGGAACAAAGAAAAAACCTAAATTTAATCCACCGTTAGATTCAGATTTAGTTACTTCAAATTCATTATATAATGATATTGTAAATAATAAAAGCTACAGAGTATCAAGACAAGACGTTGAATTTGCTCTATAATTTTTATGTCTACAAAGCATTTAAGAAATATTCCACTTAAATTATTTAGAGATTTTTTGATTGATAAAGGATGTTCTTGTAACAGAATAAGTGGTGGACACGAACATTGGAGTAGAAGTGATTTATTAAGACCAATTACTTTACAAACTCATATCGATCCAATTCCTGAATTTATTATAAAAAACGCATTAAAACAATTAGGACTTTCTAAAAAAGATTTTACTGATTGGATTTAATTTTCCACTTTCAGCGAAACACTTACGGCCAACGTTTCGCAGCTACAAGAAGTTGCGTACTTCATTCACTGACAATTACAAATATAGACAAAACTTTGATTGAGCAATTACCAATTCTGATAAATCCCAAGCCTAGCAATTTCTTGTAACTGCTGTTGTGCGATGTTTTTTTAGTTTATTTGATATGAAACTAATCTTTCTTCCCAAGTGTAATTTCCTACAAGACTATGACATACATATCTTATTAAACCAATATTCTGTGAATAATTATATTCAACTGTTTTCGAAACTAATTCAGGGTGATTTATTGATGGAGTAAATATTCCATTATAAGGAATTACATTATAATTATTTCCTTCAACTATTATATTTTCAGTACTATATAGTTTAAATTTCAGATTTCCTAAAACTTCTCCATTTCCATTATTAATTTCTCTATTATAAATATAATTATAATCATTAATTGGGTGAATTACTAAACCATAAGTTTCTGTTAAATTTGTAACATTATTAATGTCTGTAATTTCAATTAAATGTCCTAGACTATTAATTCTAACATAACTAAATGTAATTGGTTGCGCAATTCCGTTATTTATATTTACTTTTTTTGAACTTTTTTTTGCAAATGTAAATCCTTGTATATTTTCAATACCTACAATTTTTACAGTATCTACAATTCCGCTAAATACAAATTGATTAGGATTATTTGTGCTATTTTCATATTTTTTATAAATCCACTTATTTCCAATATTTAAATTAAAGAATTGAGAATTTGATGGAGTAGTTGTTGCATCTTCTTCATTTCGGCTACAAGAAAACAATAAAACACTAATAAGAAGAAATAATATTTTGTTGGTTAAATTTTTCATAAATAAATTTTTTTAGATTTATTTTAAAAACGTAAAAATATCTAATTTATTATATTTTATTTTTTCAGTTGCTCGAAAATATCGCACAACGTTCCGCCGCTTCTCGTCAGTTGCGAACTTCGGAACGAATTATTTTCTGTTAAAGATAAAAATTCTTGCGAAACGTGAACTTACAACAAAATTCGCAATTGCGAGAAACCGCTGTTAGCCGTTCGGTTTTTCTCACTTGAAATAATTTTTGTATTCATTTTCCGAATCTGTCATATCGATTTTTTTTGGTTTTAATTTAGGGTCAAATAAATATACTTTCCATAATTCACCTTCTTCAT
>JAYTIV010000016.1:0-14802 GCA_043731625.1 Flavobacterium sp.
ATTATAAATAGATTGATCCAATGCCAATTTATCTTTTGCCGATTGCACTCTTATTTCTAATTCAGCAATTTTATCTTGTATATAGCGGTTGTCTTCTCTGCTCAATTGGTAGGAAAGTCTTGCGTTTTCGGTATTTAGTTCGGCTTTTTCGCTTTCTATTTCAAATAATAATTGGTCTTTTATAATTGATTGACCTGGAGCAACTCTAATTTTTTTTAAAACACCATTTACAGTCGAAAAAACAGTGTATTGATTTTCTGCTTTTATAACTCCAGATGCATATACACTTTGGGTAATATCACCAATTGTAGGTCGTATTTCAACCACATTTTTTTTACAAGATAAACTTAATAAAAAGGCACTTAAAGCAAGTAGGTAGTAATATCGCATTATTAAAAAAGGATTATTATTGTATTATTTCAAATTTACATTTTATTGTTTAGAAATCAGCGTGTTATAGATTTTTTCAACATCTGAAATTTTGCATAATTCAGTGCCTTTATTCATTGTTGCTGCAGTACCGCAAGCTATACCATACATTAATGAATTTTTTAAATTGTTGTTTTTTGATAAACTATATATAAGTCCAGCAACCATACTATCACCAGCTCCAACTGTACTTTTCACATCTACTTTGGGTGGTTTTACAGTATGGGATTCGTTTTTTGTAACAAGCATCGCTCCATCTTTGCCCAATGATATTACTATAATTTCGCAGTTGTTTTTAAGAATTAATTCTTTCGCAGCTTTTTCAATATTTTGGATTTCAATATTTTCTATTCCTAATAAATATCCTAACTCTTCAAGATTTGGTTTGAGCAAAAAAACACCTTCATCAACCGCTTCTTTTAAGGCTTCTCCAGAGGTGTCTACAACAAATTTGGCATTAATTTTTTTTGCAATTTTTGATAATTGTGCATAAACATTCATAGGAACACCTGGAGGCAAACTACCACTTGCAACAATATAATCAACATTTTTTAGATTTTCAATTGCAGATAGACAAGCTTTCCATTCGTCTTCTAACAATTCATTACTTGGCATTCCAAAACGAAATTGTTTGTTTGTAGATTCTTCAAGAATTACAAAATTTTCTCTTGTATCATTTTTGGTATCAATAGCTATAATCGGAACTTTTTCTTTTTCTAATAAATGATTAAAATATTTTCCGGTATATCCTCCAGAAGGAAAAACAGCAACAACATCACCATCAAATTTTGCAATAACTCGAGCCACATTTATGCCGCCGCCGCCAGCTTCAAATTTTGGGTTGGTGCATTTCATTTTTTTTTCAGGGATTAATGATGCTATAGTACTGCTTTTATCAATTGCAGGACTAAAAGTCAAAGTAACAATTTTTGCCATTTAGGATATTTTTAATTGTTTTTTTTTTGTTACAATCGATCTTTATACCAATTTAGTTGGTTTTCTATTTTTTGATATTTCAAAATAGCTTCTATAATTTTATGAATTCTAAAAAAAGAAGTTTCACTTTTTACTACATAATCGGATGCTTTATGACGCATGCAATCAACTGCAACTTCAATTTTGTCTTGTGCAGATAGCATGATGACAAGTGTTTCTGGAGAAATTTCTTTAATTATATCTAAAGTTTTTAATCCATTTATGGCATTTGCATCCCTACTATCTAAATGAAAGTCGAGAATAACAAAATCTGGTCTTACATTTAAATTTTCTATACAATATTCACCTGTAGAGAAAGTTTGGGTTTCATAATGGTTATGACTTAAAAATTGCATTTCTAATAGTTTTAGAAAAAAAGCATCGTCATCAACCAGAAATATTTTTATTTTAGAACTAGTTTCCACACTCTAAAGTTTTTTAAATTATTGTATCTTTTAATTCAAATTTATGCATTATATTCTATGAGAGTTTCTTCGTCCTTTTTTAATTTTAGCTGTTTAAAATGTGATGGAGATAAGCCTGTCACTTTTTTAAATTGTGATGAAAGGTGCGCTACGCTACTATAATTCATTTTAATTGCAATTTCTGTAATTTTAAATTCACCATAAATCATTAACTCTTTTATTTTTTCTACTTTTTGATTTATAACAAAATGTTCAATAGTAGTACCTTGAGATTCAGAAAATAAATTAGCTAAATAAGTATAATTGAGGTTTAATTTTTCGGATAAATAATCAGAAAAATTAATTTTTATATCTTCATCTGAGTTGTGAATCATTTGAATAATAATATTTTTTATTTTTTCTATAAGGATAGATTTTTTATCATCTACTAAGTCCAAACCACTTTCTACTAATGCATTTTTCAACAAACCTCTTTTTTCGATAGTTAAATTTCCCATTATTTCTACTTCGCCTAAATCAGCAAGGATATAAGACAAATCTAATTCTTTTAATATGTCTTTTACTAAAATTTTACAGCGGTTACTAACCATATATTTAATAAATATTTTCATTAATAAGGAAGCTTTGTTTATTAAAATTTATTTAATTATTAAAATAAGATTTTGTTTATTTTTTCTTAGTAGGTACAATTAGTAGTGGTATATTGGAATGGTTTAATACTTGTGAAGTTGTGCTGCCTAGCAAAATAGTTTCAAGCCATTTTTTGCTATGACTGCCTATTACTATTATATCTGCTTTTATTTTTGTCGCAGTGTTTAATATAGATTCAGAAAAATCACCTTCAATCACTATAGTTTCGATATCAATAGGACCCAAATGTTCTTTTGCTTTATCTAAAAATTCTTGAGCAGATTTTTTTAGATTTTCAGAGTACTCAGGATGAAGAGTATCTATATCTACAAAACCTGCATAACCCATAATTGGATCTAAAACAGTAGGCAAATATGCAGTTTGGTTTGAAATAACGTGCAATAAGCAAATTTCAGCATTCATTGCTTTTGCTAATGCATAACCAACTTCGGCAATTTTTTGTGAAGTAGGATTAAAATCTAATGCAATAAGAACTTTGTTCATTTTACTGTTTTTCATTTTTTTTGAATTAATGGTTAAAATTTATTATTCAAACGAATTTCAAAGTCAGAAAATTTTCAATAAACTTTGATTATTAATTTTTCAAAAATCATAAAAAAGGATATCTAATTTAGATTAATTATTTCTCAATAACTAATGAATTAGAATCTACACCCAAATCAATTAAATAGTCAGTTATACTTTTTACAAAATCGGCGCTTCCACAAACATAAAAGTGTTGATTAAAATCGACAATATTTTCTATCAAAAAATTACGATCTATTCTTTTGCCAACATATCCAATTATGTTTTCTCTAGTATATACTTTGGTATATTTTTCTTTTAATAATTTATTCAATTCATTATCTAAAATAACATCGCTACTTGTTTTGTTAGTATATATAAGTCTATTGCCTTTCAGTTCTTTTTTTTTGTATAAATCTCTAAATATGGATATAAAAGGAGTTATTCCTGAACCTGCTGCAATAAATGTTCCTGGACCTTTATATTGAATGGCGCCAATAACATCGTGTAATATGAGCTCTGCACCAATATTTAACTTGCCTAACATATTTGTTACGCCATCGTGGTCCCTATAAATTTTTATCATAAATTCTAGGTACTTTTCTTCTCGAAGGCAAGTAAAAGTAAAGGGTCTTAATTGTTGTTTCCAAATTGGTAAGTTAATTGAAACCTCTGTAGCTTGACCGGGAATAAAATCATATCCTTCGGGTTTTTCAACAACAAAACATTTTACATCATGAGTTATAAAAAACGATTCTAAAACTTTTACTATATATTCACTCATTTATAAATAGTTTAAATATCTACATAAAATTACGAAAAATACTCGGATATCTATTTATAAATTAAGAAAAAGATTAATAATGTTATGAAATATGAAAATCGATATAAAATAAAAAAACCCTTGAAACAATAGTCTCAAGGGTAATAATTTTTGCAGAGAAGATGGGATTCGAACCCACGTTATGTTGCCATAAACACGCTTTCCAAGCGTGCGCCTTCAGCCACTCGGCCACCTCTCTAATTATTTTTTTGTGGGTACAAATAACTATAAAATTATTGAGTAAAGGAAATTTAAAAATACATATTTAAGATAATTCTCCGCGTATTGAAGTTTCAAATATAGTTTTGAAAACATTTGTAGCTACTTTTTCTCCCAAAAGATACATAAGTTTGGTAATTGCTGCTTCTGTTGTACAATCTTTTCCAGAAATTACACCAATTTTCTTTAAGGTTGTACTAGTTTCATATTGTCCCATATTGACGCTTCCTCCAGAACATTGCGTTACATTTATAATGTGTAAACCTTTTTTGATTGCTTTTTTTAATGCAGTAATAAACCATTCGTCTGTAGGAGCATTTCCTGAGCCATAGGTTTCTAACACAATCCCTTTTAGATTAGGAATTGTTAGAATTGAATTGAGTACAGTTTCATTTATACCAGGAAACATTTTTACGATAACAACATTATTGTCTAATTCTTTATGAACTATTAGTTTTTTTGAATTTTGTTTGGGCAAAAAAAGCTCTTGATTAATATTTAAATGTACGCCAGATTCTGCCAAAGGTTTATAATTTGGCGAAGCAAAAGCTTTAAAATGTTCTGCATTTATTTTTGTGGTTCTATTGCCACGGTATAATTTATATTCAAAATAAAGGCAAACTTCATTTATTACTGGTTTTCCTTTTTGTTGCAATGAAGCTATTTGGATGGCTGTAATCAAATTTTCTTTGGCATCTGTACGCAAATCTCCAATAGGCAATTGCGATCCAGTAAAAACAACAGGTTTCGATAAATTTTCGAGCATAAAACTCAATGCAGAAGCCGAATATGACATCGTATCAGAGCCATGTAAGACTACAAAACCATCAAATTTAATGTAATTTTCTTCGATGATGGTTGCGATTTTTACCCATTTTGAAATATTCATGTTCGATGAATCTATCGGATTTTCAAACGAAATAGTTTCTACAATACAATCAAGCTGTTTTAATTCAGGTATTTTTTGGAGCAATTTGCTAAAGTTGAAAGCCTTTAAGGCGCCAGTTTCAAAATCTTTCATCATACCAATGGTGCCACCAGTATAAATCAATAGTATGTTGGGCTTAGTGGAGTTCATTTTGATATTTCATTTTGTTTACCACAGGATTGGCGTACATGCTCAAAAAACCTTCAAGCGCAATGGGGTTTTTTTCATCAATTCTCATTTCTAGGCGTCTCTCAAACAACGATTTTTCGTCTTCAGTATAAAAATCTTTATACTTATCTGTTTTAAATAAAAGATCGTAAGCAATATAATTGGTTGGCCATAATTTGTAACTTGACAAAATAGAATCGTCTATTACATGTGCCAAAGCTTGAATTTGTTTGTTCGAATTGTCATTTTCGGCAGCAATCAAATCTAATTCTTTATCCAAAACATCACCTACATGAATGTGAATATGCTTTTTCTGACCTAATATTCCGCTTATTAATGTAGTAAAATCTTCGTTTTTTTCTTTAATATAGACTTCATTATTGGCCTCAGCAAGTATTTGTGGCATTTTTAGAACATCTGTTGGGTCATATTCATAGGAAATTGAAACGGGTACAATTTTTATTTTTTTGAAATAATCCATTAAGTTTTTTTCGTCAGAACCCATTGCCAGCATTTTCAAAACGCCAGGATGTGTGGCGTCATTACCATCTTTGGTTCTTCCTTCACGTTGTGCAATCCAAACCGAACGATTTTCGCGCAAAAGCAATTGCCCAATATATTCTGCCATTAATTTTGAACTTTGCAAAAGTTCTCTTGGCGATAAACCACGTTGTACCAAAAAATTACGGTTTAATTTTGCCAAAGTATGCATAAATGCTTTTTTGACCAAGTTATCACCAATAGCTGAAGCAGTCATCACCAAACCATGTTCAAACAAAGCTGCATTCAGTAATGATGTGTCTAGAATAATATCTCTATGGTTGGAAATAAACAAATAAGAGGTGTTTTTTTCTAATTTTTCAAAACCAGAAGTACTCAAACCATCTGAGCTTTTTTCTAATACTTTCTGTATCGTATGGTAAATAAAATTGCATTGAAAATCACGAATAGAATGTGTTTTTAGCAATTGTTCTTTCCATACAGTATCATCAATATTTGGGAAAGTAAAATTCATTAAGGCTTTCATCATCGGATGATTTACCGCAGAACGAATTCCTTCATTAATTTCGGTGTCGTAAAAAGGGCGAATAGCGTCAAATCTTTGCATTATAATTTATCTTTTTTGATGTAACAAATGAACAAAATATTATTGACATCTTGATTTACTTTTTCTTTAAATACCAAAAATAGCTTTAGAATTTTCGGTGGTTTTTGTTGCAATTTCTTGAGGAGAAACCGCATAAATTTCTGAAAGTTTGTTCGTTATATTTATGATGTAACTACTTTCGTTTCGTTTTCCTCTATAAGGAATCGGTGCCAAATAAGGAGAATCGGTTTCTAGTACAATATGTTTCAAATCAATTTGATTAAGGAATTGATCAATTTTTCCGTTTTTGAAAGTCACCACACCGCCAATTCCTAATTTCAATCCATAGGAAATAGCTTGTAGTGCTTGCTCGTAGTTTCCAGTAAAACAATGAAAGATACCAAACAAATCGTCTGATTTTTCGCTTTCTAAAACTTCAAAAACTTCGTCAAAAGCATCACGACAATGAATGTTGATGGCCAATTTGTATTTTTTCGCCAATTGAATCTGGCGTTTGAAAGCTGTTTTTTGAATTTCTAATGTGGTTTTATCCCAATACAAATCAATTCCAATTTCGCCAATGGCATAAAATTGATGATTTGCCAATTCGGTTTCTACGTGTTCTAATTCTTTTAAATAGGTTTCAGGTTTTACATAACACGGATGCAAACCCATCATCAAAAAAACAGTATTTGGAAATTGTTTTTCCAGAGCATACATTTTTTGGGTATAGGAAGCATCTATTGACGGAATAAAAAAACGAGAAACACCAGCATCAATAGCTCTTTGAATCATTTCGGTTCTGTCTTCTGCAAATTCTTCGGAATATAAATGAGTGTGTGTATCGGTAAGAATCATTTTAGTAAAATTACTTTGGTACAAAGTTACAAAGTTTGATATTGTTTTTTGATTTACATTTGATCTCATTTATTTTTTTAATGAAATCGCTACAAAATATAGAGATAGCTTATTTGACTGCTAAAAAATAGATTTTAAAAACATGAAAAAACTTCCCGAAATACTCAGAAAAGAGAAATACAAAAAAATCAATTTCAAAGTTACCAAAACCCAACATTTATTGATAAAAGCAACCATCAATGGTGTAAAAGGAAATTTTATTCTAGACACAGGTGCGAGTAATAGTTGTGTGGGTTTTGAAAGTATTGAATTGTTTCACCTAACAGCTGGAAAATCAAAATCGAAAGCTGCTGGCGCTGGCGCAACAGGAATGTTTACCCAAGAAGCAAAAAACAATGTATTGCAATTAGGGAGTTGGAAATGCAAAGAATTTCATTTGGTTGTTTTTGATTTGTCTCACGTAAACGAGGCATTAACGCAACACAAGGCAAAACCTGTACAAGGAATTATTGGAGCAGATGTTTTGCTAGAAGGAAAAGCCATTATTGACTATTATAACCATTGTTTGTATTTGCAATAAAAATCGAATTCTCGGTCAAACCCATCGTTTACTCATTCATACCCATCGAATTCTAATTGGCTCTACTTTAATTGCTTTTTTTGATTTAACTTTGTTTAGATATTATGATAAATTATATATTTGATAATTAAATATTTGCCATATGAGAAATTATTACAAAAGAATGATGTTGTTTTTAGTATTGTTGTTAAGTATGTCAACCTTAGGGCAGATTGCGGCTAATGATGATTTTAGAAACTATTCAGGAAGTGGTGGTGATGTAGCTTTTACCAATGTTTTAATAAACGATACTTTAAATGGAAGTTTTGTTAATGCATCACAAGTAACTGTTACTTTTGTAAGCTCAACAAATTCGGGCTTATCACTTTCAGGAACAAATGTACTAATTGCTGCAGGAACTCCATTAGGGAATTATACATTAACCTATCAAATATGTGAAGTTGCCAATCCTAATAATTGTGATATAGGAATTGTAACGATTAATTATAATTGTATTCAACCTTCAACTCCTATTATTGGAGGTATAATACAACCAAATTGCACAATTTCTTCAGGAAGTGTTGTATTAAGTGGTTTACCGTCTGGTGCTTGGTCAATAAATCAGTCAGGCACAATGTTCAGTACTTATAATGGTTCTGGTAGCACATATACAATTTCCGGTTTACCTTCGGGAAATTATGTTTTTAATGTTGTAAATTCTAATGGATGCCAGTCTTCAACTAGTTCTACAGTTACTATTGCTTATTCAGTTACTTCGCCACCAACCTTTGTTCCTCAAACATGTACAACACCATCTGATAGTTTAACATTAAATAATTTACCATCATCAGGAACTTGGACATTAAGTTATAGAACCTATAATACTTTACCAATAACTATTTCAGGATCAGGATCAAGCTATACTTTTTCAGGATTAGCGCCAAATAGTTATTATTTTAAAGTTACAAATAGTTCAGGATGCACTTCCAATGAAGTATCGTATAGTGTTGGTTATTTATCTGGTGGAATTTCAGGAACTCTGTCTGGTTTGTATGTAGATTATAATAATGATGGAATTACGAATATTGGAGATGTCATACAATATACTATTCCTATTACAAACAATTTATCTTGTCCAATGGAGACAGTTACTTATAGCATTCAAAGTGTACAAAACACTTCTGGAACAATATTAAATTTAAATGCAGGAGCAACAGAAAATGGTATACTAAACTATCCTTTAACACAAAATGATATTAATAATGGAAATGTTTTTAATTGGATTGCTCTAGTAGGATTTTCAAATGGCTATAATAATTATGCAAAAGTCTTTAATCAAAGTCAAACGATTACATTAACTATTGCAGATGGAATAAAATTAAATGCTTTTTTTGATACTAATAATAATGGAGTTCAAGATGCATCAGAAATAAATGCTATTCCTGGAAATTTTATATATCAGTTAAACAATGATGGAGTTTACCATTCATTAAATACTCAAGATGGTTCAAATATTATTTATGAAACAAATCCAATAAATAGCTACGATTTAAATTATAGTATATATAATAATTGTACTGGTCAATATACTGTTTCGTCTATTGCTTTTTCGAATATAAGTGTTCCCGCAGGTTCTGGTATCACAACATATAATTTTCCAATAGTAGAAAATCCGTGTAAAGATTTACAAATATTTTTGACAAGTTCTACACTTCGACCAGGATTTGAATGCCATAATTTTATTCATTATAGAAATGTTGGAAATCAAACAATACCATCAGGAACATTGACTTTTAATAAGGATAATGTATTGTCGATTTCATCAATTTCTCAGACAGGAACAACCGCAACTGCATCAGGTTTTACCTATAATTTTACCAATATGTTACCCAACGAATGGAGAACAATAGATGTAACTATGCAAGTACCCACAATTCCAACAGTTGCAATAGGACAGGTTATAAACAATACTACATCGATATCAATTCCAACAGGAGATATTGATAGTACAAATAATTCGAGCACTTTAACTCAAGCGATTGTAGGTGCTTACGATCCAAACGACAAAACAGAATCTCACGGAGGGAAAATTGTACATTCTACTTTTACTGCTAACGACTATTTAACCTATACCATTCACTTTGAAAACATAGGTACAGCCAATGCTATAAATGTGAGAGTCAATGATTTATTAGATGAAAAACTTGATGAGAATTCTATACGAATGGTTCGTGCCAGTCATCCTTATGTTTTAGATCGTGTTGGGAATAATTTAAACTGGAATTTAAACGGTATAAATTTACCACCTTCAATTCCAAATGATGAGAATACAGGAAAAGGCTATATCGTTTTTCAAGTAAAACCAAAACCAGGTTATGCCATTGGTGATATTATCCCAAATTCAGCAAGTATCTATTTCGATTTTAATCCTGCTATTGTTACAGAACCTTGTATTACTGAGTTTGTAAATGCTTTAAGTACGAATACTTTTGCTTTGAATGATTTGCAACTGTACCCAAATCCTGCGAAAAATAAAGTTTCAATTTCTAATAGGTCGATTATTGATACAGTTGCAATTACATCGGTTTTAGGACAAGAAATATTGCATAAAAAGGTAAATGATTTGCAAACAGAGATTGATTTGGCATCATTTGCAAACGGAATTTATTTTGTAAAAGTTAGTTCAAATAAACAAGAAAAAATAATTAAAATTGTTAAAGAATAAGTTATATATTTGCCATATGAAAAATTATTACAAAAGAATCGTTTTGTTTTTTGGATTACTATTGAGTTTGTCAACTTTCGGACAGATTATTGCAAATGATGATTTTATTAACTACCAAAATACATCAGGAGGAATTACGCCACCAGGAGTTGGAAATGTAACTATAAATGATTCATTGAATGGTGGTTTTTTTACAGTAAACCAAGCAACAATAACATTGGTTTCTACAACAAATCCTAATATTATTTTTAATTCCGAAGGCGGAATAAACATTCCAAATAGTACACAAGTTGGTACATATACACTTGTTTATCAAATTTGTGAAATAGCAAATCCAACTAATTGTGATACTGCTACAGTTACAATTTTAGTTAGTAATTCTTTAGTTGCAAATGATGATGTTGGTTTTTATACTGGTCTTGGCGATGTAACTTTTACCAATGTTTTAGCAAATGATACTTTAAATGGGGTTCCTGTTATAGCATCACAAGTAATAGTAACTATGGTAAGTACAACACATCCTGGAATTATATTGTCTGGTTTAAATGTGATAGTTGCTGCTGGAACTCCAGTGGGGAGTTACGTATTAACCTACCAAATTTGCGAAATTGCCAATCCAAATAATTGTGATACAGCAGTTGTTACTTTTGCAATACCTAATTCATTTTTAAATGCTGAAGATGATTTTTTTAATGTAGAAAGTACTGCTAATGGAAATACTATTTTTCCAAACATTTTGGCAAATGACACACTAAATGGCATCCCAGTTTTATCCTCACAAGTGAATGTGACATTTGTCAGCTCATCAAATAACGGCATTACACTTTCTGGAACGGATGTTATAGTCGCTACAGGTATTTCAAGCGGACTGTATTCATTAACTTATCAAATATGTGAAATAAACAATCCCAACAATTGTGCTACAGCATCTGTTATTATAATTGTAAATGGAGGTTTGCCAAACTATGGTACTATAAATTTAATAAACTATACAGCAAGTCCAAGACCAGGATTTGTCTATAAAAATTATATTTTGTTCAGAAATAATACAACTGAAACTATTCCGTCTGGAACAATTACTTTCACAAAAGACAATGAGTTATCTATAGTTGCTGTTTCAGAAACAACCGCAGTAAATACCACAACAGGATTTACTTATAGTTTTACAGATTTATTGCCTGATGAAGAAATTTTTATTTCTGTTTCAATGCAAGTGCCCACTATTCCAACTGTAAATTTGGGCGATTTATTGACTAATGTTGCATCTATTTCCTATTTTAACGGAACAGAAACTATCAATCAAGAAAGTACACTTGTAGAAACTATTATTGGATCCTTCGACCCAAACGACAAAACAGAATCTCACGGAGGAAAAATTGTACATTCTACTTTTACTGCCAATGATTATTTAACCTATACCATTCGTTTTGAAAATACAGGCACAGCCGAAGCTATAAATATTCGTGTAGAAGATATTTTAGATGAAAAATTAGATGAAACCACTGTGCAAATCGTTCGTTCAAGTCATCCATTTCAGTTGGATAGAATTGAAAATAATTTGGAGTGGAGTTTAAACGGTATAAATTTACCACCATCAATTCCAAATGATGAAATTACAGGTCATGGCTATATTGTTTTTCAAGTAAAACCAAAACCAGGTTATGCAATTGGTGATATCATCCCAAATTCAGCAAGCATCTATTTCGATTTTAATCCTGCTATTGTTACAGAACCTTGTCTTACAGAATTTGTAAATGCTTTAAGTACGAATACTTTTGCTTTGAACGATTTGCAATTGTACCCAAATCCAGCAAAAAATAAAGTTTCAATTTCTAATAGTTCAATTATTGATTCAGTTGCAATTACATCCGTTTTAGGACAAGAAATATTGCGTAAAAGTGTAAATAATTTGCAAACAGAGATTGATTTGTCATCATTTGCAAACGGAATTTATTTTGTAAAAGTGAGCGCAAACGAGCAAGAAAAAATCATTAAAATTGTTAAAGAATAAAGCAATTTATCTTCCAAATTAAAGCACCATCAAATTACAACCTCGAATATCAGAATTATCAAAACGCCCCAAAACTTCAAAAGAATTGTTGGAGTATTTTTTCCCTAAATCTTGGGTTGCTATAAACGAACACGAATTGATGTTTGCCAGATCAATGACATTTATTCCTCCTGTTTTTTCGTTTTCGAGATAAGTCAATGCGTCTTCTGGATCACGAATCAGGATTTGCATCCACGAAGGACATTCAAATACGCCATTTCCCAAAGAATAGGCTTGCGAAAGTAATTCGGTCATTCCGTATTCTGAATGAATGGTAGCAACGCCAAAACCAGCACATAATAGTTGGTGCAATTCTTCTCGTATCATTTCTTTTCGTTTGCCTTTCATTCCACCAGTTTCCATGATGATGGTATTGTTTAACTGAAATTGATGTTGTTCAATCAAATCTAGCAAAGCATAAGTTACGCCAATTAAAATAACGTTTTTGCCTTCAGAATCAAGTTGGGTTATTTTTTCAATTAGTTCATTATAATTATCGAGGTAAAACCCACTTTCGGGATGATTCGATTTTTCGATTAAATCTTTCACCATATAAATTAGTGAAGAACCTTCTCTGTCAAGATAGGATGGAAGCAATGCCAAAATAACATAGTCTTCAATATTACCATAAAATTGAGAAAACCCTTGACTATAACTCTCTTCGTATAAAGAAACATCAGTAACAAGATGTTTGCTAGTTATCATACCAGTTGTACCACTACTAGTAAAAGTTACTTGAATAGCATTTGTATTTGAAACTACCTGATGACTCTTAAAAAATTGTATCGGCAAAAACGGAATCTGAGAAATCATTTTAACTTTTTGAATATCTGTTTTTAAGAAATCGCAAAATTCACGATAGACAGTATTGTTTTCGTATTGAAAACGAAAAACCTTAAGCGCTATTTTTTCAAATTGCTTTTTGTTAGAAATAGTAAAGATGTCTGGAGTTGTAATCAAAAAGTTTTTATACAAAAGTAATTAAATAAAAAAAACCCCAATTTATAAAATTGAGGTTTTTAACTATTTTAAGAAAAGTAATTATTGAATAACGATTTTTCTAGTAGCAGTTTTGCCATCTTCGGTAATTTTTACCATATAAACACCGCTTTTTAAGCTTGACACATTTACAGATGAAGTAGCAATAGTATTGATAACTTGTTTTCCTAATACATCATAAACAGCTACTGATTTTGTAGTGTTGTTATCTGTAGAAATAAACAAAGTACCATTTGTTACTGGGTTTGGATAAACTTTTAAACCAGCAATTGAGTTTTGTTTTACGCTCAAAGTAGCAGGAGTTACACTTGCCCAAGTTTCACCAACTCTAATTTCGTCAATTTCTACGTTACCAGTTCCAGTTGTAGCATTACCACCTTGTCTGATTGCAATACTTGCAATACCTGCCGCAGGAGCTATACTTGTTCCCGTTGCGTTTGTAGAACTAGCTGTTGGTTCTGCACCACCTGCAATTGGGTTTAAAAATAAACTAGCTGTGTTTAAAGCTAAATCATATTTTACAACAACAAAATAAGTTACCCCAACAGCAAAATCATCTGATAAAAATGCTGGAGTTGCAGGACCACCACTATTGTTTAATACTCCTAGATTTACTGTATTTGGTGTAACACCTTGACGAATATATACTCTTGCAGGTAAAGAAGTTAAAGAAGCTCCAGCAGTTCCACCTAAAGCTAAGAAATAATCACCAGATACTGAAGTATTTGGTTGCATTCCTACATTATCAACTGGTTTTATTAAAGCAGAATAGTATGCTGTTGTCAATATAGCTGCAGATGTTGGGTAGTTTACATCTTCAGAATTTCCAGCAACAACTGAAGTTCTGTTACCAGTTGAAGCAGCTAATCCTGGAAATGATAAGCTATTACCATTATCCGATGCTGTTTCTAATATCATTAATTGGCCTGGAGTTGTTCCACTGTGTTGCGTCCAACCATTAGCGTTTAAAGTACCTGTTCCTGTAAAAGGCACGTGTTGAGCAAAAGAAGAAGCTATTGCCAACAAAGTAAAAGATAAAGTGTAAAGTTTTTTCATTTTAAAAAGTTTAAATTTTAGTATACAAAGATAGTAAGTATTTTTCTTTGTAAAAAAGAATTATTGTAAAATAAACATTAAATATAATAAGGAGTGAAAACAAGTAACTACTTTACTATCAGTTTTCTAGTTGCAGTAGCTTCTCCCTCTCTTATTTTGATAATATAAACTCCTGGAGAAAGAATAGCAATATTAAGTTCTTTTGAGGTAATTGTAGCTTGTAATACTTTTTTACCAAGAACATCAAAAATAGCCACATCTTTATCTAAAGAGGTTTTTGAGGTAATATATATTTTGCCATTGCTCACAGGATTTGGATAGAAACTCAAACCTTCTGCATTAGGTT
>JAYTIV010000017.1:0-2342 GCA_043731625.1 Flavobacterium sp.
GAACCATTACTAGTAGTTGTATTTACAAGTCAACAAATAATTGAGATAGAAGAAAATCCAACCAAAGCACAAACAATCAATTCTGGTGCTAAAGACAGACGAATAAAAAAACTAGAAGAAGAATTAGCAGCAGCAAGAGCAGATATGGGTTCTATTACCCATGACCAAGAAGCTGTTAATGATGAATTACAAAGCTTGAACGAAGAAATTGTATCGAGTAATGAAGAGCTGCAATGTTTAAATGAAGAACTTGAAACATCAAAAGAGGAAATAGAATCTACAAACGAAGAACTTACCACGAGTAATCACGAACTGCAAGCTAGAAATCAGCAAGTAGAAGAATTATATTCGTATTCTGAAGCAATAATGTCTACGATTCAAGAACCGATGCTTGTTTTGGATAAAGATATTAGGATTCGATCTGCAAATAATTCTTTTTGCAAAACATTTCAAGTATCAGAAGATGATTGTATTGGCGTGTCATTGTACAAACTAGGAAATAATCAATGGAATTTCTCAGGTTTAAGAGAGCTTCTAGAAGATATTGTACCCAAAAACATTCGTTTTCATGATTTTGAAGTCGAACATACTTTTAATACTGTTGGACATAAAATCCTATTACTAAATGCACATCGAGTAAGTCAACCAAGTCAAAATGAAGAGTTGATTGTGCTTACCTTAATAGACGTTACCGCTGTACGTAAACTAGCCTTAGAATTTCAAGAAAATGAAAGAAAAAATCTTGAAATTCAAATGGAAGTTGAGAAAAAAGAAGCTAAAATTATTGAAGATAGCAACAAACGCTACGAAATGATGCTTATGCAATCGCCATTTGCTTTTGCTATTTTAAAAGGAAAAGAAATGGTAGTGACGCTTGCTAACGAAAGCATTAAAGAAATATGGGGAAAAGGCAATGAAATTGAAGGAAGGAGATTTTTGGAAATTTTGCCAGAATTAAAAGACACAGAATTCCCAGAATTAATGGATAATGTTTATAAAACTGGTATTCCATTTGTAGGAAATGAATTTGAGGTAGCTATTTTTAAAAATAATAAATTAGAAAATTTTTATTTTAATTTTGTTTATCAACCTTATCTTGATGTAGATAATACAATAGTAGGAGTTACTATAATTGCAATTGATGTAACCCCACAAGTAAAAGTCAAAAACCAACTAATTGTTGTCACAAAAGATGCCATTGCTAAAACAAAAATTGCCGAAGATGCATTAAATGCCAAACAACAATTTTTGTCAAATATGAGCCACGAAATTAGAACACCAATGAATGCCATAGTTGGCTTTACCAATGTATTACTCAAAACAGAATTAAATAAACAACAAAAAGAGTTTGTCAATGCTGTGAAAACATCTGGAAACGCTTTGATTGTGATAATAAATGATATTCTTGATCTTGCCAAAGTAAATGCTGGTAAAATGAATTTTGAAGAGCAGCCTTTTGTTTTAAATGAAACAATTTATCAAATCTTTCATTTATTTGAAATGAAGTGCCATAAAAAAAATATAGAATTAATAAAAATAATCGATAACCGTCTTCCAAAAGTACTATTAGGAGATGCCATAAGGTTACGACAAATTATTTTGAATTTATTAAGTAATGCTATAAAATTTACCGAAAAAGGTAAAATTGAATTAATTATAAAAACACTAGAAGAAGATAACCAACAAGTTACATTAGAATTTTCGTTAATCGATACTGGGATTGGAATTCCAGAAAATAAAATTGAAACCATTTTTGATAATTTCGAACAAGCTTTTGATGAAACTTCACGATTATATGGAGGAACAGGGTTAGGACTAGCGATAGTAAAACAACTTGTGGAACTACAAGGAGGTTCATTAAACGTGAAAAGTGAATTCGGCAAAGGATCTACATTTGGATTTATTATGACTTTTAAAAAAACAAATCAAGAAATACCTAAAGAAATTCCTTCAGAGCTAGATTTAAATAATAATATAACCAATATAAAAGTTTTGGTCGCAGAGGATTTGCCGCTCAACCAGCTTTTAATAAAAATCATTCTTGAAGATTTTGGTTTTGAATGTGAAATTGCCGAAAATGGTAAAATTGCAATCGAAAAACTTCAAAACAATACCTATCATATTGTGTTAATGGATATTCAAATGCCCGAAATGAATGGTATTGAAACAACAGATTTTATTAGAAACAAATTGAATTCTAATATTCCTATAATTGCTCTAACCGCAGATGTAACAACAGTCGATATCAAAAAAGCATTAGAAGTTGGTATGAATGATTACATCTCAAAACCTATTGATGAAAAAATATTATACGACAAAATAAAAGATTTATTGATGTGTTA
>JAYTIV010000018.1:0-2308 GCA_043731625.1 Flavobacterium sp.
GTTTATAACCAAAGAAATGCTGCTGCTGCTGCAGTTGCTGCTCACGAATGTGGTCATGCTGTGCAACACGCTACAGCTTATAACTGGTTAACGATGAGGTCAAAATTAGTACCTGTTGTGAGTGTTGCATCAAAATATGTGCAATGGATTTTATTGATTGGTATTTTTACTATAAGAATGTTTCCACAGTTATTATTAATAGGAATTGTGATATTTGCTGCAACAACTTTGTTTTCTATTATAACATTGCCAGTAGAATATGATGCTAGTAATAGAGCTTTGGCTTGGTTAGAAAATAAAAATATGTTGACGAAACAAGAACACGACGGCGCCAAAGATGCTTTGAAATGGGCAGCAAGAACGTATGTAGTAGCTGCAATTGGATCTATTGGTACGCTTTTGTATTATATTATGATTTATACCAATAGAAGATAATATTTTAAATAAAATTTAAAAATCCGCTTCAAACTAAGCGGTTTTTTTTTATTCTACAACTGAATTTGTCTATCTATTTGTTGGTCAAGTGAGATAAAGGTTTCTGTTCTAGAAACTCCTTCAATGGCTTGAATTTTGGTGTTGAGTAAATTCATCAAGTGTTCGTTGTCTCGACAGATTATTTTGATGAGAATACTCCAATTTCCTGTAGTGTAATGACATTCTAGTACTTCTGGAATTTTTTTTAATTCTTTTACAGCTTCAGAATTTCGAGCGGCTTTGTCAAGATAAACGCCAACAAAAGCCATTGTACTATATCCTAATACTTTGGTATTTACTACAAATTTTGATCCTGATATTACCCCAGATTGTTCTAGTTTTCGTAATCGTTGGTGAATGGCTGCTCCTGAAATTCCGATTTTGTTGGCAATTTGTAGAATGGGTTTACGAGCATCGTCCATAAGATATCGTAAGATTTCTTTGTCGATGCCGTCTATTTCTATTTGTAGTTGATTTATTTTCATTGCTTGTGGATTATAACTGATTATACAAATTTAGTTATAATTGTAAACAATAAAACAAAATAAACGTTAAAATGATTAATCTATTAGCCCTGATGGCAGTGGCATCTTTTCTACTTGTAAAGTAGAAAAATAAAACGGACAGCAGGAAAAAGGTTGCTTAATATGCCAGAACGATTTGCTCCTTCTAATTTCTAATTTTATCTGGATTGTAACCTATATAGGGCATTTCGGTTTCTTTGAAATGAATTCCGTATGCTTCGAGTTCTTCAAGTATAGGCAAATAGACTTCTTTGTTAATTGGGAGTTGTACACCTGGCGTTTTTATTTTTCCGTTTAGGATTTGTAAAGTCGCTATTGCTACTGGCAATCCTACGGTTTTTGCCATTGCAGTATAGGTTTGGTCGTCTCCGATGCAAACCATTTTGGAGTCGATTTGTTTTTGTTTGCCATCAAATTCATATCCAAATTTGTGGTACATCACAATCATATCTTTATCGTGTGGTTGTAATGTCCATTTATCAGAAAGGATTTTTTCTAGAATTTGCGCAGGCGATGCGTCTTTTAGTCCCACAATTTTGTTGGGATTGAATAAATCAAGCTCTATCAATTTGTCCCACATGATGTCATCTTGCTCAATTCCTAAACTCAAACGTAATTTGATTTCGACAGAATCGGTAGGGTGATAGGGTAAAAACAAATTAACAAATTCGCGATAACTTATTGTCTCTGAATTGTCAATTTTATAGGTGTCGTCTGTCATGCCTAATTGCACAAACATATTCCAAGCTTTAGAATAGCCGACTCTTCTGATGGTTCCACGATATAATGTAAGCACATTGTCTAAGCCGTAAACAGATCTGTATTTTAGAGAATCACGATTGGCATAGGCTTCAAAACGGCCATAACCTTCAACTTCTAAAAACTCGGTTCTACGAAATAATTTGTGATATGGGATGTATTTATAAGTGCCTTCTTGAATAAATTTGGCAGCGCCACCTTGTCCAGCAAGCACTACATTTCGTGGTGCCCAAGTAAATTTATAATTCCATAAATTGTTGTCAGATTCTGGAGCTACAAGTCCGCCACAAAAGGATTCGAACAAGATCATTTTGCCTCCTTTTTCTCGAATTTCATCAATGATTTTCATTGCACTCATATGGTCTATACCTGGATCAAGACCAATTTCGTTCATAAAAACAAGGTTGTTTTCTTTGGCAGCAGTATCTAATTCTTGCATTGCATCACTAATATAGGATGCGGTAACCATATGTTTTTTATAAGCTATACAATCTTTTGCGACTTCTATATGCAAATGTGCTGGAAGCATTGAGATGACAATATTTGCCTTT
>JAYTIV010000019.1:0-14569 GCA_043731625.1 Flavobacterium sp.
GCTGACTTGAAAGGATTGTTAAAAGCTGCTTATTACGACCCAAACCCAGTGGTGATTTTGGAACATAAAGGTTTGTATTGGAGTAAAGTAAAAGGCACCGATGCAGCAAGAGTCAACGAACCTAGCGAAGATTATATTTTACCTTTCGGAAAAGCAAATATCGTTCAAGAAATTTGGGAACAAGAAACCGATGAAACGATTACTGTAATTACTTATGGAATGGGAGTTCATTGGGCTTTGAATGCTTCGGCACAGATTCTGAAACAAGTTCAGAGTCAAGATAAAACGGAAAAGATTCTGAAACAAGTTCAGAATAAAGTTGAAATTATCGATTTGCGAACTCTCTATCCACTTGATGAAGAAGCAATCTTTAAATCGGTTAAAAAAGCAAAAAAATGCTTAATTGTTACCGAAGAACCAACCAATAACTCCTTTGCAAGAAGTTTAGCCGGTTTAATTCAAGAAAAATGTTTCAAATATCTAGATGCGCCAGTTATGGTGATAGGTTCAGAAAATATGCCAGCGATTCCATTGAATAGTACTTTAGAGTTTACTATGATTCCGAATGTGGAAAAAGTGAAAGCTAAAATGGAGGAACTTTTGAATTATTAGTAGCTATTTTGTAATACCCCATTTTTGTCATTCCGACGCAGGAGGAATCTCAACATACAAATCACCAAGTTTTTTTAGGAGCTATTTGCTTTGCCAGTTCGCTAAAGCTCGTGTCCAGCTTTCCGTTGCAATCTTTTTAAACTTGACAGGTTGAAAAAATCTATCAGGTTTAAAAAGGATTTTCTCTGCAATCTGGGCTAGAGAAAGTGTTTTCGATTAGTTGTTAATCAATTGACTGTATAAATCTTCTTTTTCATTCAGGTATCGATATTCAAAACCGTGCTTTACCATATTGGCTTTTATAGGTTCTATATTTTTTTTGTTTTTTAATTCTAAACCTACAATTACCGAACCCATTTCACGACTGGTTTTTTTAGCAAATTGAAAATAGGTAATGTCGTCTTCTTCTCCCAAAATGGTATTCACAAATTCCTTCAATGCACCAGGACGTTGTGGAAACTGAATCATAAAATAATGCATTAATCCTTCATATAGAAGAGAGCGCTCTTTGATTTCGGCAGTTCGTTCGATATCGTTGTTGCTTCCAGACACAATACAAACAACATTTTTTCCTTTAATTTTGTCTTTATAAAAATCTAATGCAGCAATAGTTAATGCACCAGCAGGTTCTACAACCATTGCTTCTTCGTTGTACAATCTTAGAATTGTAGTGCATACTTTACCTTCGGGAACCAAGATAATATCGTCTAAATTTTCTTTACAGATTTCAAAAGTTAAATTCCCAACTTGTTTCACTGCTGCACCATCTACAAATTTATCGATAGTTTCTAAAGGACTATTTTCTCCTTTATTTATGGAGTTTTTCATTGCTGGTGCGCCTTCTGGTTCAACTCCAATAATTTTAGTTTTTGGACTTAATTCTCTAAAAACGGTAGATAATCCTGCTGCCAAACCACCTCCACCAATAGGGACAAAAACATAATCTATAGATTGATTTGTAGCACTTAGAATCTCTAAACCAACTGTTCCTTGTCCAGCAATGACTTTAAAATCATCAAATGGATGAATGAATTTTTTATAATTTTCTGTTGCGTATTCTATTGCTGAAGCATAAGCATCGTCAAATGTATCGCCTACCAAAACAATTTCGACAAAAGATCTACCAAATAATTGTACTTGTTTTATTTTTTGTTTTGGGGTTGTTTTTGGCATATAAATAATACCTTGTATTTGCAGAAGATTACAAGAATAAGCAACACCTTGAGCGTGATTGCCTGCGCTTGCACAAACAATGCCTTGTTTTTTTTCTTTTTCTGAAAGTGAACTTATTTTGTTGTAAGCACCACGAATTTTATACGAACGTACTACTTGCAAGTCTTCACGTTTTAGTAAAATTGTTGCATCAAATTCGTCAGATAAATTTATGTTTTCAGACAATGGTGTGTTTTGAACAACTCCATCCAATTGATTTTTGGCTTGTACTATTTCGTTGAATAAATTCATAGTTGTGTTTGTTTTGTGTTAGGGATAGGAGTGAAACTCCTTTTTTGTCTCGTTTTTTGGAACGAGTCAAAAAAGATTGTAACGTATAGCCCGACCCACCATTTTTCTTGGTGGGAAACACCCAAATTATATTATTTTTATGCTACTATTTTCTTCATAGCAGTCATTGCTTCGCGTAATTCTGCGCCGCAAATTTCTATTGAATGATTGCGAATGGCGGCATTTGTTTTTACCAATTCAAAATTGTCTACGATGTTGTTTGATGCAGAATTGTAGTTTTTCCCAATCAAATTGACGTCTATTTTTTTCATAAAATCGGCTAAAAGTGGTTGGCAGGCGTGATCAAATAAATAGCAACCATATTCTGCTGTATCTGAAATTACTCTATTCATTTCGAATAATTTTTTTCGGGCAATGGTATTGGCAATTAATGGTGCTTCGTGTAGCGATTCGTAATAAGCTGACTCGTTTTTGATTCCAGAAGCAATCATTGTTTCATAAGCCAATTCTACTCCGGATTTTACGAAGGCAACCATTAAAGTGGCATTGTCAAAATAGTCTTGTTCTGAGATTTCTATTGTTCCTGCTGGAGTTTTTTCGAAATGAGTTTCACCAGTTGCTTCTCGCCAAGTAAGCAAATTTTTATCGGCTTGAGCCCAATCTTCCATCATTGTTTTTGAAAAATCGCCAGACAAAATATCATCCATATGTTTGTTGAATAATGGTGTCATAATTTCCTTTAATTCATCGGCAAGTTGAAAAGCTTTGATTTTTGCAGGATTTGAAAGACGATCCATCATATTGGTAATTCCACCAATTTTTAAAGCTTCTGTAATCACTTCCCAGCCATATTGCACTAGTTTAGAAGCATAACCGGCATCGATTCCTTTTTCGATCATTTTATTGAAACTCAAAATTGATCCAGTTTGTAGTAAACCACATAAAATGGTTTGTTCTCCCATTAAATCTGATTTGACTTCTGCTACAAATGAAGATAGCAAAACGCCGGCTTTATGTCCGCCAGTTCCAACACAATAGGCTTTGGCGAATTCAAGCCCATCACCATTTGGGTCATTGTCAGAATGAACCGCAATTAAAGTTGGAACTCCAAAACCGCGTAAATATTCTGCTCGAACTTCACTCGCAGGTGATTTTGGCGCAATCATAATTACGGTAATGTCTTTGCGAATTTGCATTCCTTCTTCAACAATATTAAAACCGTGTGAGTAGGATAAACACGAGCCTTTTTTCATCATAGGCACAATTTTATTGATTACCGAAGTGTGTTGTTTGTCTGGTGCCAAATTTGAAACAAGGTCTGCGGTAGGAATTATTTCTTCGAAAGTACCAACTTCAAATCCGTTTTCGGTTGCATTTACAAACGATGCTCTTTTGTTTTCAATTGCTTCTTTACGTAATGCATAGGCTACGTGAAGTCCACTATCACGTAGATTTTGACCTTGAGCCAAGCCTTGTGCGCCACAACCAATGATTACTACTTTCTTGCCATTTAATTTTTCTACACCATTTGCAAATTCTGAACTTTGCATAAATTCGCATTTTCCAAGTTCTTGAACTTTTAATCGATGAGGAAGTGAGTTGAAATAATTTGCCATTATATATTTTAGTTTTTTATTAGAATTGAATTTTGTAATTGCTATTGCTGTTGAAAATTTACATTTCAAAAATCATACTTTTATGATTTAGAAATTCGTTGTTTATAGGTTGTTTGGTTGGGTCGTTTTTCTCCATATCCAACACTTTTTTATGCACACCTTCACTTGATTTGATTATTGCAATTCGAGAACTACGTACAAATTCTATCAAGCCATATTTATCTAATTCTTTCAGTAAATTATTTACTTCTTCATCGTGTCCCGTTGTTTCAAAAACGGTGTAATCTTCTCTAATTACAACTGCTTTTGCTCCAAATTCTCTTAGAAGACGCTCTACTTTTACATCTTTCATAATTACAGAAGTTGGCACTTTGTATAAGGCCATTTGTTGCCAAATAATTTCGTCATTGGTGTTATAATACACTTTAAAAACGTCTACAATTTTTTCTAATTGACGCACTAAGTTTTTAACAACAGTTTCAGTTTCTTGAACAACAAGCGTAAATCTATAAATGTCTTTTATTTCGCTTGGTGAAGTATTCAAACTTTCTAAACTAATTTTTCTACGGGAAAACATAATTGCTATTTTGTTGATTAAACCGACTTGATTTTCGGTGTAAATGGTCAACGTAAATTCTTCTTTCATAGTTTTTTAGTTTATATTTCTTCTTTTGATAATACAATTTCGGCAACACCTTTCCCTTGAGGAACCATCGGAAATACATTGTCTTCGTGAATTACAGCAACTTCTAAAAGAAACGAACTCGGGTGATCTAACATTTCTTTTAACCCTTGACGTAATTCTTCTCGTTTTGAGATTTGTTTTCCATCAATATTATATCCGTTAGCTACTTTTACAAAATTCGGACTTTGAATATCGGTAAATGAATAGCGTTTTTCGTGAAAAAGTTCTTGCCACTGACGCACCATTCCAAGAAAACTATTATTTAAGATCAAGATTTTTACATTGGGTTTAAATTGCATAATGGTTCCCAATTCCTGAATGTTCATTTGAGCACCACCATCACCCATAATAGCAACAACTTGACGTTCTGGTGCTCCAATTTTTGCTCCAATTGCAGCAGGAAGTGCAAAGCCCATTGTTCCTAAACCACCACTCGTAATATTACTGCGAGTTTTATTTTGCTTTGCATAACGACAAGCCACCATTTGATGTTGGCCAACATCGGTTACAATTATAGCAACTCCATCAGTCAATTCATTAAGAACTTGTATTACTTCGCCCATTGTTAATCCGCCTTCTGTAGGATGTAATTCTTTTTCTATTAAAAAAGAGTTTTCTTTTTCACGTTTAATTTCAAATTCTTTGAACCATTCTGGATGCGTTTTTTCTTCTAACAGCTGGGTTAGTAATGGTAATGTTTCTTTACAATTTCCCCAAACCGGAACTGTTGTTTGCACGTTTTTATCAATTTCTGCAGGATCAATATCTAAATGAATGATTTTTGCCTGTTTTGCATATTTGTCTAATCTGCCAGTAACTCGATCGTCAAAACGCATTCCGACAGCAATTAAAACATCACATTCGTTAGTCAAAAAATTTGGTGCATAATTGCCGTGCATTCCGAGCATTCCAACTCCTAGAGGATGGTCAGTTGGAATTCCACTCATTCCCATAATGGTCCAAGCTGTTGGTAAATTTGCTTTTTCTATAAATTTTTGAAATTCTTTTTCAGCATTTCCTAACAAAACACCTTGACCAAAAATCACAAATGGTTTTTTAGCTTGGTTAATTATTGCTGCAGCTTTTTCTATATATTCTATTCTAATAATAGGTTCTGGTCGATAACTTCTTACGTGAATACAAGGACGATAGCCGATATATTCAAATAATTGAAGTTGTGCATTTTTAGTAATATCTATTAAAACGGGACCAGGACGACCTGTTTTTGCGAGATAAAATGCTTTGGCTAAGACTTCTGGAATTTCTTTAGCATCAGTAATTTGGTAATTCCATTTTGTTATAGGGATTGTTATGTTGATGATATCGGTTTCTTGAAACGCATCTGTACCCAATAAATGAGCAAAAACTTGGCCGGTTATGCAAACTAAAGGTGTTGAATCTATTAAAGCATCGGCTAAGCCAGTTACTAGATTTGTTGCACCTGGACCACTTGTAGCGAACACAACTCCTGTTTTGCCACTCACTCTCGCATAACCTTGAGCCGCATGTATAGCGCCTTGTTCGTGACGAACCAAAATATGATTTAATTTGTTTTTAAAATCAAATAAGGCATCATAAATAGGCATAATTGCTCCACCAGGATAACCAAAAATACTATCTACATTTTCAGATAATAAGGCATCTATTACTGCCAAACTTCCTGAGGTAGATATAGGTTGCTTTTTAGTTTTTTCAATCGTTTCAAGTTCAATAGTTTTCATAGTTTTTGTATTTTAATCTTCATCGGTTACACAACCTTCAGAAGCATCTTTAACCAATTTTATGTATTTGTATAAAACTCCATTTGTAACTTTTAGTGTTGGAATTACTAGATTTTTTCTTCTTTCTTCTAATTCTGATTCAATTACTTTTAAATTAATGGTGTTAGAAACTGCATCAAGTTCGATAATATCGCCGTCGTAAACGAGTGCAATAACTCCACCATCAAATGCTTCAGGAGTAATATGTCCTACTACAAAGCCGTGTGTTCCTCCACTAAATCTTCCGTCGGTAATTAAAGCAACACTTTTTCCTAAACCAGCACCAATAATGGCGGATGTTGGTTTGAGCATTTCGGGCATTCCTGGCCCACCTTTTGGACCAACATATCGTATTACTATTACATCACCAGCTTGAATTTTTTTGTCTTCAATGCCTTGAATTAATTCTTTTTCACCATCAAAAACTTTGGCTGGACCAACAAATTTTTCGCCTTCTTTTCCAGTAATTTTGGCAACCGAACCTTTTGTTGCAAGATTTCCGTAGAGTATTTGAATATGTCCAGTTTCTTTAATCGGATTTTCTATAGGATGGATAATGTTTTGATCTTCAAAATTGATGTCAATTACATTTTCAAGATTCTCAGCAAGTGTTTTTCCGGTAACGGTCAAGCAGTCACCGTGTAATTTTTCTTTGCTTAATAAATATTTTAATACCATAGGAACGCCACCTTTTTCGTGAAGGTTTTGCATCAAATAATTTCCGCCAGGTTTAAAATCAGCAATTAATGGAGTTGTATTGCTGATTCTTTGAAAATCGTCTTGTGTGATTTTTACACCAACACTTTTTGCCATTGCAATAATGTGTAAGACCGCATTGGTGCTTCCTCCAAGTGCAATTAAGGTAGTTATGGCATTTTCAAATGCATTGAAAGTCATAATGTCTTTTGGACAAATGTTTTTTTCTAAAAGTAATTTTATGAAATGTGCTGCTTGTTTACATTCTTCAATTTTTTCATCACTAATTGCAGGATTTGAACTAGAGTAGGGCAAACTCATTCCGAGAGCTTCAATAGCAATAGCCATTGTGTTTGCAGTATACATTCCGCCACAAGCTCCAGCACCAGGACACGAATTTTTGATGATTCCTTTGAAATCTTCTTCGGATATTTTTCCGGCAATTTTTTCGCCTAAAGCTTCAAAAGCAGAAACAATATTCAAATCTTTTCCTTGGTATTTTCCAGGAGCAATTGTTCCACCATACACCATAATCGAAGGTCGATTTAATCTTCCCATAGCGATTATTGTTCCTGGCATATTTTTATCGCAACCAGGAATGGCAATTACACCATCGTAATAATGAGCAGCAACTACGCTTTCAATACTGTCTGCTATGATTTCGCGACTCACTAAAGAGTATCTCATACCATCTGTTCCGTTGGTAATTCCATCACTAATTCCGATAGTATTAAAGATTAAACCCACCATATTTGTGGCATTAACTTCTACTTTTATATAAGAAGCCAGATGGTTGAGATGCATATTGCACGTATTTCCATCATAACCCATTGAAGCAATACCGATAAAAGGTTGTGTCAATTGTGTATCGTTCAAACCAATACCATAAAGCATTGCTTGAGCTGCAGGTTGTGTTGGATCTTGGGTTACAGTTTTGCTGTATTTGTTTAATTCCATTATTGATTTATTTCTTGTAATTCTCTTTCTAGAACTACATTTTTATATGCTGTTTGTATTTTTTTGCCAAAAGTGTTGTTCCAATCTTTACCAAATTTTTTATTTTCTAAGGATTGTAAACCGATAATTTCTGCAGCAGTTCCGCATAAAAAAGCACTATCAGCATTAGCTAAATCTTCGGGTAAAAATTCGCCTTCAACCAATTCGATTTCTAGATTTTTGCATAAATCGATTACAGTTGCACGAGTAATTCCAGGGAGAATATTACCAGTTTTGGGTGTGAAAAGTTTTCCGTCTTTTTCAAAAAATAAATTAGATCCTGGACCTTCTGCCAAATATCCTTCGGTATCGAGAAGAATTGCTTCGTCGAATCCTTTTTCCTTTGCTTCGGAAGCTGCGAGAATAGAGTTTACATAATGTCCACAAACTTTAGCTTCAATTTTAGTAGATTTTGGGTGTGGTCTGCAGAATGAAGAAATAGTGACATTTAGTAATTTATCACCAAGATAAGCACCCCATTCCCAAGCACAAATCATTATGGAAACGCTATTGGGTTTTGTTAAACTCATATTTGGACCACAAAAAACCAAAGGACGTACATAAGCATTTCTGAAATGATTCAATTCAAGAACTTTATAGGTTTGATTTATTAAATCATCAATATCATAATCAAATGGAATGTTGACTAATTGACAAGAATTTTTTAAACGCTCATAATGTTCTCTTGCCTTAAAACACGTATTCCTTTTTGAGTATCATAAGCGCGAAGTCCTTCAAATACTCCATATCCGTAATGTATTGTCTGGCTGTATAAATCTGTATTTGCATTAGATGCTTTTACAAAATCACCATTTAAATAAATCGTAGTTTTTTCGTTAAAATACATTTTCAAAAAAGTTTTAGTTAAAAAAAACCTTTCTCAATTGGGTTAGAGAAAGGTTACTATATTGATATATTGTCCTGACTCATCAAATAATGCGAATAATGATAATCACGACAATAATTATGTTTGCTAAATTTTTCATAATTGATATAATAAAAAAAACCTCCCATATTTTAGGAGGTTTTATATGATTAAATACAATAACATCCCCTATCCCATTACTGGAATGACAATAATTGAAATGATAATGTTACTTGTGTTTGACATTTTTCTTATTTCTTCATCAAAAGTAATAATTAATAATAATTAATTATTAAAATAATATATATTTATTATCACTTTTATTAAAAACATAAATTATATATAACAAAAATTCATTTAATGTAATTTATTATAGATGAAATTATTAAATGTATAAATATTTTATTTTGAAGTTTTAATTATTGGAGGATATTGTGCTAGAATTTCATCTACAGATTTTTTAATTCTAACATGTTTGTGTTCAGAATCTTTAGTTAGGGATCCACTTCCTTCTTCTTGTCAGACTAACTCTTTGGTTTTAGCATCAATAAGATTTATATATAATGTTCCTTTAGTCAAAGTTTATCCATAAGATAAGTCTCAAAAAATTCTAAATAAATAGTTGTATTGATTTTTTGCTTCAAGGCATTATACTTATGCAACCATTTCATCATATTTACAACCTAAAATTTATGTTGAAACATCTTTATTGTTTGACATATTTTGATGTGTTTATTTTAACTTTTATTGAATTAATTTTTTTAACACTCTCATTTCATTTTAGTTATTAACAAAATCCCACGAGTAAAAAAAACTTGCAGAATAAAAAAACCGCAACATTGCTGTTACGGTTTATATGAAAAACTCAAAGGGTATAGGTTAATTTACTATTTTTTTAGTAATAATACTATTGTCTTCTGAAGTGATTTGTACTAAAAGAACTTGTCTTGTGGATTCGGTATTTATCTTAATTTCGGTTGAATTTATAGATAATTTTTCAATTAATAACCTACCGCTGACATCAAATATTTTTATGTTTTTAATGGCTATATTTCCAGTATTTATTATAATATCATTATTATTTTTATACACAACTACTTTATTTGAATTTAGAATTGTATTGTTGACTGCTAAAGTTGTTTGATAAACAATTTCAAATCTGTTGGAAAAACTTCCTGCTTCTGATGCGAAAGTATAACTTCCTGAATTTAAATTTGTATATGTACCTAATATCAAATCTCTTAAATAAATCTCTTGATTATTGTTTAAAAAGAAACCATTATAATGGTCTAATGTTATAGTATAATTGCCAGCATTTGTAACCTTGTAACTTAACTGAATTGTGTCTGTATTCTCAAAAGGCAATGCTCTACTTTGTATTACATAATCAATTGTTTCTAGAGTAGTGTTTAAAGAAATTGGAGCATCATTAAAATATTTTGCATCAAATTTATCTATTCCTGATGTAGCATTTTCTAAATATGCAACAGCCATTTGAGAAAATTCATTTGCAGTACTAGTTAGGTTTAACCAAAATCTTCCGTCTGCTTCTTCATTTGTGTTTCTAAAAGTTTGATTTGAATTGTCATTTATTCTTTGTGAATTGTTGAAAACTATATTCGAACCAGTATCTAATGCTTCAACAATAAATCCTTGACCAACTTGAATAACTCCGTTTGGGTCAAAAACTTGAGCCTCGCCGTTGCTTACAAATGTACCCGAATTCCAAGTGCAATATCCTGGAGTTGTAATAGTGCTATTTGTTTTTCTCCAAAAATATAATGTTCCAGTAATGTTACTACTGTTTTCTGTTACAAATTGATCCATATCTAATGTTGATGGATAAGGATTGCCAATAGCATTGAATCTAAACCCTGCAGCAACATTTGTTAAAGCAAAATCATAAGACCCATTGTTCGGGACACCTGTATAAGTACCCGACCATACAGTTGGTGTTGTAGGATGGCTATTCGGAACTCTAATTAAATAGCCTTTTCCTGTTTCAAAATTTGTAGTAGAAGGCACAATTGTATTGTATAAATTTGTAGATGTATTGTATTGATAAAATCGAGTTGCATAAGTTAATGGAGAAAAGGCTAATAAATTTTGTGCCAAAACAGGAGAAGACCACATAGCATAATCAAGTCTCATTAATGAATTAGTATTTCGATTTATACTAATATTTCCTGTATTTATTGCATCTTGATTTTGAAATAAGTTAGCATTATTTTCTAAAATTAAACTACTTCCAGTTTCAATATTAATTGAAGTGTTTAATGATAAATTATCACCTGATAATATTTTAACTTTAGCATTATTATTTACTAATAAAGAACAAGCATTAAAACTACCATTTCCATCGCCAATAGAAGTGTAATCATTAGAAATTATAGCAGTTTTGATGCTACTTGGTAATCCATTATCCCAACTTCCACCATTAGCAGAAGTCCACGTAGTTGTTTCAATTGTTACTTTAATTGTATTTGAAATAGCTGGTGCACAATTACCGTTTGATACTACAGCTCGAAAATAGGTAGTTACATTTAAACTACCAATTTGATTAATAGTAAGAGTTGTCGAATTGATTCCTATATTTAAAACATTATTTGTAAAAGCAGCATCATTTGCTTTTTGCCATTGTATTGTTCCGTTGGCATTAGAAATTGTTATATCATTATTAAGAAAACTACCACTACAAATAGATTGATTGCTAGAACTTGTTCCTACCAAAGGTGTAGAATTCACGTTTAATAATGCTGCATTTGAATTT
Source organism: Flavobacterium sp. (assembly GCA_043731625.1). Classification (GTDB taxonomy): domain Bacteria; phylum Bacteroidota; class Bacteroidia; order Flavobacteriales; family Flavobacteriaceae; genus Flavobacterium. Next base: position 11,465 of record JAYTIV010000019.1, read on the forward strand.
GTAATACAACCATTAGTATTTGTTAGAACACATCTAAAATTATAATTACTATATACTAAAGAAGCATTTGTAATATTTAAAGTATTTGTAGTATGGCCTGTAAATCCGATTAAGCTATTTGTATTTGTCCATGAAGTTATAGGGTTTGAACTATATTGCCATTGATATGTTAAATTTATATCTGATGAACCTATGGTAAATGAGCCATTTGTATTTTGACATACATTTAAGGGTATTGGTTGTGAAGTAATATTTGGAGAAGGATTAATAGATATTGTAACCGAATTTGATGTTACAAATGAAGTACATGTTCCATTTATTACTACGTCATAACTACCTGCCTGTGTGTTTGTTGGGTTTGTAAAAATTAAGGATGATGTTCCTTGTCCAGAAATTACAGAATTGTTAATAACAGCAACTCCTGATTTTCTCCAGTTATAGGTTAATCCAGAACCTGAAGCTATTACAGTTAATGTTTGTATACCATTGCCAGAACAAGTAATGGTTGGACTAGTTGGTTGTGTTGTAATTGCTGGCACGCTACAATTATTAAATATTTTTCCAGTTGTAGAAGTAAAATATGTTGAATTAATATTTGCTGCACCCGAAGTTGTTCCACCCCAAGAACCAATTATTTGAAATACACCACCTAACGATAAACCAATACAAGTATGATTGTTTCCAATTCCTAGATTTGCTGTAACTCCAGAGCTAATATTTAAAACATTATTAATAATTGTATTAGTTAAAAAAGTTTTAGTACCAGATCCAGAAAGCGAAATATTATAATATGGCAAAGCAACTACAGTTTGAGATGTTCCATTATAATTTATTGTTCCTGTGCTAGCAATAAACGTTCCGCCTGTTCCGTTTATTAACCCTGCAATATTTAAACTACTTGAACCGCCATTAATAGTTCCTGCGGTTCTAATAAAATTCGAAGTATAGGTGTGATTAAAATTAATTCCAAGATTTAGAGTTCCGCCGTTTCCATTTATTATTAAATCAGAACCGTTTGTATTACCTGTAAAAGTTGCAATTCCTGCTGTTTTTGTCATAGAAACTTGTCCAGTTGTAGCAAATCCAGCAATGTTTTGATTTGTCATTGTACCATTGATAATTATAGCAGTACTACCAGCTGTAAAAACACCACCATTATTAATAAAGCTACCACCAAAAGTTAATGGTAAGTTATTTGTAATCAAAGCGCTCCCAATGTTAATAGTCAAAGGAGAAGAAGTGTTGAATGTCTTGGCAAGATTCATAGTTATTGCACCCGTATTAGCAATAATAACACCTCCGAGTCCTGCAAAAGGAGTAATCCATTCTAAGCCAGCAATTCTAGAAGTTGATGTATCATATTTAAGTGTTGCATTTGTACCATATGTTGGTGGAGCTAATACTGTTGCTGAATCCTGAATTGTTACTATTCCAGATGCAATACAATTTGCTGTAGTGAAAGTTTTAATTCCTGAGGATGAAAATGTCAAGTTGTTAAATGTTGTAGGACTAGCTGAAATTGTTTGATTTCCAGCAGCAGCAAAATTTACAGTTCCAGTGCCTGCAGTAAAAAGAGCTCCATTACCACTCCAAGCTGTTGTACTTATTGCTTTTACATTCATAATACTTGAATTAGCATTTAATGTTCCTGCGGTTAAAGTTATTATATCATTAAAGTTATGAGTAAGTAAAGTGCCTAAATTTAAAGTTCCGCCATTACCATTTATTGTTAGCTTACCAGCAATTACATTTCCTAATAAAGTTGCAACACCGGCAGTTTTTGTCATAGAAACTGGTCCAGTTGAAGTAAATCCAGCTATACTTTGATTTGCCGTTGTATTTGTTATTACAATTGGTGAGCTTCCTGCGGTAAATGTTCCATTATTTGTAAAATTTCCGCCAAATGTTAATTGAAAATTATTAGTTATTAAAGTTGAAGTATTGTTAATTAATAATGGTATTGAAGCATTCAATACTTTAGCACTGTTTAAAGTAATTGAGCCAGTATTTGAAATAATAATTCCGCCCGATGAAGTAAATGGAGTAATCCATTCTACTCCTGAGTTTCTTGCAATAGAAGTATTATAAAGTAATGTAGCTACATTGCCATATGTTGGTGCTGAAGAGACAGTTGCTGTGCCTTCAATAGAAAGAATTCCATTTACAATACATCTATTTGTAGTAAGTGTTTTTAATCCAGATGAAGAAAAAGTTAAATTATTAAATGTTGTTGATGTAGCAGAAAGTGTTTGATTTCCTGCTGCACTAAAATTTACTGTTCCTGTACCTGCGGTAAACAAACTACCATTACCAGACCAAGAAGTTATACTTATTGATTTAACATTTAGTAAACTTGAGCTTCCATTCAAGTTGCCAGCGGTTAAATTTATATTTCCAGTAAAATTGTGAGTTAATGAAGTTCCTAAATTTAATGTGCAATTTGTACCATTCATTGTAAGTCCACCACCATTTACATTTCCTGTAAAAGTTACAACACCTCCAGTTTTTCTGCAGGAAACGTTACCTGTCGTTGAAAATCCTGCTATTGTTTGTGTAGATGTTCCATAAAAACGAATTTGTGTTGCTATTAATGTGTGTGTTCCTGCATTTATTAAATTTCCATAAAAATATATACGACCGCTTCCCATTGTGAAATTTCCATAATTCGAGAAATTTTTTGTAAGTCCAGTAAGTATTAATCTTCCTGTAGTTCCTGAAAATGTTCCATTATTTACAAAATCTCCCGTTACAGTAAGCGCATTTATTGTTCCTATTTTTAATGTTCCACCAGTATTTATTGTAATATTTGCAATAGAAGATGCAGCTATCAATGTTATAGTTGCACCATTTGTTATAATTATATTATCTGTAGTTGCAGGCACAATACCACCAACCCAAGAAGTACCAGTTGACCAATTTCCACCAACATTAGTACTTGATATAGTTGCTGAGAAAGAATTAGAGAAGGTTAAAAACAGAATAATTAATAATATTATTTTAGATTGAAATAATTTAAAAACAGTTTCTTTTTTATATTTCGTTATTAATAAATAAATGGATTCTTTCATCTTATTTAAATTTTCCTTAGTGATTTTTTTAATTTTA
>JAYTIV010000020.1:0-5741 GCA_043731625.1 Flavobacterium sp.
GAAGAAGTAATTCGAATAATGGAAATGTAACAGGAAATAAAGGATTTGATGATGTATGGGTTGTAAAATTAAGTGCTTCTGGTGTTTTACAATGGCAAAAAACATATGGAGGAACAAGTTCAGAAGGAGCCAATAGTATTCATCAAACTACTGATGGAGGTTATATTATTGGAGCTGGAACTTTTTCAGATAGTGGAGATGTTATAGGCAGTCATGGAGAAGGAGAATTTTGGTTATTAAAAATAAATAATACAGGAACAATACAATGGCAAAAAGCTCTTTGGGGAATACCATTTGATTATGCAAAAGATATGCAAAAAACAACTGATGGTGGTTATATTTTAACAGGCGAAAGTGCTTCAAACGATGGAGATGTTACAGGAAATCATGGATCTTCGGATTGTTGGGTTGTTAAACTTTCACCAGATGCATTAGCAACAAATACATTTAATTATAGTACAAATATTTCCCTTTTTCCTAATCCTACAAAAGAAAAGTTTACTTTAAAACTTGATAGTTACACTCAAAATCAAGAAATTACAATAACAGATATTTTAGGAAAAACAATTCATAATCAAAAACTAGAAGGATTATCAACTACAATAAATACAAGTAGTTTTGAAAAAGGAATTTACTTTTTAAACTTGATTGATGGCACTCAAAAAACCACACAAAAATTTATGGTAGAATAAGTTTTTTTAGGTTAAAAATTTTCAAAAGGTTTACTTCATTGTGAACCTTTTTTATTTTCTAAAAGTTACATTTCTAAATAATCATTCTTTAAAAATTAAAAGACGAATCGATTATGAATTCTTTCATTAATAATTTTATTTTAATAGATTAATAAATAGCATATTATATTATATTTTAGCAAAATATAAACAGATACACCCTAAAACTATGAAATTAAATTACAATCTAGGAATTCTATTAATTATTACTTTTTTTAGTAATAATATAACAAATGCACAAGCACCTGTTATTGAATGGCAAAAATCATTAGGAGGAACAGGTATTGATAATGCATCATCTATAATTAAAACCACCGATGGAGGTTATGTGATTGCTGGAAATTCTCAATCAAACAATGGTGATGTAACAGGAAATCATGGAAGTGATGATTTTTGGATTGTAAAATTAAATTCAACAGGAACTATCCAATGGCAAAAATCACTAGGAGGAACAAATATAGAATATGCAAATTCAATAATACAAACCATTGATGGCGGATTTATAGTTGCTGGAAGTTCTCAATCAAACAATGGCGATGTGTCTGGTAATCATGGTAGTGGAGATATTTGGATAGTAAAATTGAATTCAGATGCAGGAGTTATAGAATGGCAAAAATCTTTAGGAGGATCAAGTTTTGATTGGGCAACTTCTATAAAGCAAACCTCAGATGGAGGTTATATAATTGCTGGAAATTCTCAATCAAATAATGGAGATGTAACAGGAAATCATGGATTTATAGATTATTGGATAGTAAAAATTAGTTCAATAGGAACGATCCAATGGCAAAAAACTTTAGGAGGAACTGGTGATGATAGAGCAACATCTATCATTCAAACTATCGATGGTGGTTATGTGGTTGCTGGATATTGTGAAACAAACAATGGTGATGTAACAGGAAATCAAGGAATTAAAGATTATTGGATAATAAAATTAAGTTCAGCAGGAGTTATACAATGGAAGAGATGTTTAGGAGGAACACATGTTGATTTAGCACATTCTATTAAACAAACTTCAGATGGAGGATTTATTGTGGCTGGTCACGCTTTTTCTTCTGACGGAGATGTAATAGGAAATGATGGAGGAACAGATTTTTGGATAGTAAAATTAAATTCAGATGCAAGTGTTATTGAATGGCAAAAATCATTAGGAGGAACAGAAACGGATTTAGCCTATTCTATAAATCAAACCACAGATGGAGGTTATATTATTACTGGAGCTTCTAATTCTAATGATGGAGATGTAACAGGACACCATGGTATTCAAATGCCTAAAGCTACCTTTTTTGATTATTGGGTAGTAAAATTAAATTCAACAGGAACTATTCAATGGCAAAAATCTTTAGGAGGAATAACTGATGATTATGCAGCTTCTATTATTCAAACTACAGATGGAGGTTATATTGTTGCTGGAAGTTCAAATTCAACCGATGGAGATGTAACAGGAAATCATGGAAGTTACGATTATTGGATAGTAAAACTTTCACCAGAGAATCTTTCAACATCTTTATTTAATCAAAACAAAATATTTTCTCTTTTCCCAAATCCTGCAAAAGAAAATCTTACTCTAAAAATTGAATTTTTTACACCTTCTCAAGAAATTACAATTACTGATATTCAAGGAAAAAAAATTCATTCTCAAAAAGTAGAAGGATTATCAACTACAATAAATACAAGTAATTTTGAAAAAGGAATTTACTTTTTAAACTTGATTGATGGTACTCAAAAAACCACACAAAAATTTATTATTGAATAAGTATTTTTAACGCAAAAATTTTCAAAAGGTTTACTTCATTGTGAACCTTTTTTATTTTCTAAAAGTTACATTTTCGATAAATCTTAATGCTTAATTCTTTTATCTTAATACTTCTTCGTAATTTTAAACCTTATTAAGAAATGAATTATGAGTAAGAAGCCAAAAAAGTTTGGAAAAAATGAGAAAACATTCTCAGAAAGAATATTAAAAATATTATCACAAAATGCCAATAAACCATTCAATTATAAACAAATAGCTGCTGTTTTAGAATTGGATGATACCAAAAGTAGAAACGAAATTATTAAGGATTTAAAAATTCTAGCAGCTCAAAAAGTGATTATAGAATCAGAACCTGGAAAATATCTTGTTAAAGCTGTAAGTCAAGATTATTATGAAGGAACGATTGATATGACTTCTCGAAAAACAGCTTATTTTATTTGTGAGGATTTTGATGAAGATGTTTTCATCCCTACAAATAACCTCAATCACGCTTTAGATAAAGATAAAGTAAAAGTTTATGTCTACAATCGCCGTAACGGAAAACGTCCAGAAGGTGAAGTTATAGAGGTTCTAGAAAGAAGTAAAACAGAATTTGTAGGTGTTATAGATATTCAAAAGAATTTTGCTTTTGTTTCTACTGCCAATGCCAAAATGTATACCGATATTTTTATTCCAAAAGATAAATACAACGGTGCTGAACAAGGTGATGTTGTTGTGGTAAAAATTGAAGATTGGCCAAAGAAAGCCGATTCGCCATTTGGTTCTGTTATCAAAGTTTTAGGAAAACCTGGCGAACACGATACCGAAATTCACGCTATTCTTGCCGAATACGGTTTGCCTTATGATTTCCCGGTTGAAGTAGAAGTTTTTGCACAAAAATTAGATACAGCTATTCATCCAGAAGAAATTGCAAAACGTCGTGATATGCGCGATACGTTGACTTATACTATTGATCCAAAAGATGCCAAAGATTTTGATGATGCTTTGTCTTTCAAAAAATTAGAAAATGGTAACTACGAAATCGGAATTCACATTGCCGATGTTTCCCATTATTTACAAGAAGGAACTATTTTGGATAATGAAGCTTTTAATCGTGGAACTTCGGTTTATTTGGTTGATAGAGTGGTGCCAATGTTACCCGAAGTTTTATCCAATTTTGCTTGTTCGCTTCGTCCAAATGAAGAAAAATATACGTTTTCTGCTATTTTCGAAATCGATCATAAAGCCACTGTTTTGAATCAATGGTTTGGTAGAACGGTTATCAATTCAGACCAACGTTTTTCTTATGAAGAAGCACAAGTAATAATAGAAACAAAAGCCGCTACAATTCCAGCTGAAATATCTTTAACTGGAAAAGAATATAAAGCATCCGATGAAATTACAGAAGCTACATTAAAACTAGATGAATTAGCTAAAATTCTCCGTAGAAATAGAATGAATAATGGCGCCATTTCTTTTGATAAAGTGGAAGTTAAATTCAATTTAGATGAAAATGGAGAACCAGAAGGTGTTTATTTCAAAATATCAAAAGATGCTAACCATCTTATTGAAGAATTTATGCTTCTTGCTAATAGAAAAGTAGCTGAATATATCGGAAAACAAAAGAAAACATTTGTGTATAGAATTCACGATGAGCCCAATGAAGACAAGCTTTTCGCTATGCAAGCATTGATTTCTAAATTTGGTTATAAAATAGATTTACGTGATAAAAAAGATATTTCTAAATCATTAAATCAGTTAATGGCTGATGTAAATGGCAAAAAAGAACAAAACCTAATCGATACTTTAGCAATTCGTACAATGAGTAAAGCCAAATACTCAACAGAGAATATTGGTCATTATGGTTTAGCATTTGATTATTACAGCCACTTTACCTCTCCTATTCGTCGATATCCAGACGTTATGGTGCATCGTTTGCTGCAATATTATTTAGATGGAGGAAAATCTGCAGATGCAGAAGTTTTTGAAGAAAAATGTGTGCATTCTTCAAATATGGAAGGACTGGCAACCAATGCAGAACGTGATTCTATCAAGTATATGCAAGTAAAATATATGCAAGATCACAAAGATCAAGAATTTATAGGTGTTATTTCTGGTGTAACCGAATGGGGTATTTATGTAGAAATTATTGAAAACAAATGCGAGGGAATGTGTAGAATTCGAGAAATTCGTGATGATTATTACACCTTCGACGAAAAACAATATGCTTTAGTTGGAGCTACAACACAAAGTATTTTGCAATTGGGCGATGAAGTAATTGTCAAAGTAAAAAATGCCGATTTGGTAAAAAAACAATTAGATTTTAATTTTATCAGAAGAAATAATTAGCAATAATTACTTATTTTTGAAAATCAAGATAAAACAAACTATAAATGATAGAAGACATTATTACCGGAATTCCGTTAGGGATTTTTTTAAGTTTTTTAATAGGACCTGTTTTTTTTGTACTCCTAGAAACAAGTGCTGTCAAAGGATTTAGAGCTGCATTTGTGTTTGATTTAGGCGTGGTTTTGGCAGATATTCTTTTTATTTCAGTTGCTTATTTCAGTAGTTATCGCTTGATACAAAGCATAAAAAACGATCCTGCAATTTTTATTTTTGGAGGTATACTTATGTTGAGTTACGGAATTATTTCTTTTGTAAAACTAAAAAAAATTAACAAAGAAGACGAAGACGAAATAGCCGAAATACTTCAAAAAAAGGATTATTTGAGTTTGTTTATAAAAGGATTTTTACTCAATTTTATCAATGTAGGTGTGTTACTTTTTTGGTTTATGATTCTTATTACTATAGGACCAAAACTAGAATTGGAAACCTCTAGAATGATTACTTTTTTTACCACGGTAATTGTAACCTATTTACTTGTAGATGTTGGTAAAATACTATTGGCCAAAAAGTTAAAAAACCAAATGACACCTGTAAATGTCTTGAAAATCAAAAAAATAATCAGCATCCTTTTAATTTTATTCGGACTCACCTTAATGTTTCAAGGTTGGTTTCCTAGTGACCAAAAAATGGTTAAAAAAGCATTGGAGAAAATAGAGTAATAATTATTAAATTAAAAATAAAAAAAAAAAAAGAGACACATTTCTGTATCTCTTCTTGAGGCATCGTCCCGATTCGAACATAACTTTACTTAATTTTTTCTAAAAATTTGAAAATAAAAAAAAGAGACACATTTCTGTATCTCTTCTTGAGGCATCGTCCGGATTCGAACCGGAGTAGGAGCTTTTGCAGAGCCCAGCCTAGCCGCTCGG
>JAYTIV010000021.1:0-38412 GCA_043731625.1 Flavobacterium sp.
CCAAAATATAAAAATCATCAAAGTATTCTCGGTTTCAGAAGAATTCAATTTTGATGAATTAATTCCGTTTGAAGAAGTTTGCGACTACTATTTGTTGGATACCAAAGGGAAATTACCTGGCGGAAATGGTACCACATTCAATTGGAATATTCTTAAAAATTACACTTCCCAAAAACAACTATTCTTGAGTGGCGGCATTGGCATTAATGATTTAGAAAAAATACACCAATTGCAATTACCCATCTATGCTATCGATGTCAATAGTAAATTTGAAATCGAACCCGGATTAAAAAACAAATTGCTATTAAATGAATTCAAAAAAAACCTATAAAAACTTCTCAAAATGAGTTATCACGTTAACGAAAAAGGATTTTACGGACAATTTGGCGGCGCTTTCATTCCAGAGATGCTGTTTCCAAATATAGAAGAATTAAGAGAAAATTATCTCAAAATAACTGCCGAAGCTTCATTCAAAAAAGAGTTTATGCAATTAATGATAGATTATGTAGGTCGACCTACTCCACTCTATTTTGCAGAGCGATTATCACAAGAATATCAAACCAAAATCTATCTCAAAAGAGAAGATTTGTGTCATACTGGTGCTCACAAAATCAATAACACAATTGGACAAATTCTTGTTGCCAAAAAATTAGGCAAAACTAGAATTATTGCAGAAACTGGAGCAGGACAACACGGTGTAGCAACAGCAACAGTTTGTGCGTTAATGGGTTTAGAATGTATTGTGTATATGGGCGAAGTCGATATCAAACGGCAAGCACCAAATGTAGCAAGAATGAAAATGCTTGGAGCAGAAGTACGTCCAGCAACATCAGGCTCGAAAACCTTAAAAGATGCTACTAACGAAGCCATTCGTGACTGGATAAACCATCCTCAAAACACCTATTATATTATAGGTTCTGTGGTTGGTCCGCATCCATATCCTGATATGGTGGCTCGATTTCAAGCCGTAATTTCTGAAGAAATCAAACAGCAATTACTAGAAAAAGAAGGGCAAGAAAATCCCAATTATGTCATTGCTTGTGTTGGTGGTGGTAGCAATGCAGCTGGTGCTTTTTATCATTTTCTAGACGAACCAGAGGTTAGTATAATTGCAGTTGAAGCAGCTGGAAAAGGAATTTATTCTGGCGAAAGTGCCGCAACTTCTGCTTTGGGAAAAATCGGAATTATTCACGGCAGCAAAACCCTTTTGATGCAGACCGATGATGGTCAAATCACAGAACCTTACTCTATTTCTGCTGGTTTAGATTATCCAGGAGTTGGTCCAATGCACGCTCATTTGTTCGAAACGCAACGTGCCGAATTTATTTCTATAACCGATGAAGAAGCCATGCAATGGGGTATAAAATTATCTCAAACCGAAGGCATTATTCCAGCAATAGAAACCGCTCACGCTTTTGCAATTTTAGATAAAAAGAAATTCAAATCTAGTGACATTGTTGTGATAAACCTTTCAGGTCGAGGCGACAAAGATTTGAATACCTATATCGATTATTTCAAATTATAATTGAGCGTTACCGCAAAAAAGCGGTCAGGCTTTCGCACTCGCTTTTTTTGTTCCGCAAAAGCTGCACAAAAAAGAGCTCAAACAATTGCTCAATCCTTAACGCAAAAAAATTAACAGATAATGAACCGCATCAATCAAAAATTACAAGAAGATAAAAAATTACTTTCGATATACTTTTCGGCTGGATATCCAAACCTGAACGACACCGTTGCAGTTATTCAAGCATTAGAAAAAAGTGGTGTCGATATGATAGAAATTGGGTTGCCTTTTAGCGATCCATTAGCAGATGGAACAACCATACAAGCCAGTTCAACACAAGCTTTGCATAATGGCATGACTACAAATCTACTGTTTCAACAATTGGCAACTATTCGTCAAACAGTACAAATTCCGTTACTTATAATGGGGTATTTCAATCCAATATTGCAATATGGTGTAGAATCCTTTTGCCAAAAATGTGCCGAAATTGGTATTGATGGATTAATAATTCCCGATTTGCCTGTTGCCATTTATGCCGAAAAGTATAAAGCACTTTTTGAAAAATATGGCTTAATCAATGTCTTGCTTATCACACCACAAACTTCTGTTGAACGAATTCGATATATAGATTCGGTATCCGATGGGTTTATATATATTGTTTCCTCAGCATCAGTCACCGGAAGTTCCTCTAATTTTGGAACTGTCGAACAAGATTATTTTGAACGCATATCCAAAATGAATTTAAAAAATCCACAAATTGTAGGGTTTGGTATCAGTAACAAAGAGACTTTTCAACAAGCGACAAAATATGCAAAGGGAGCAATAATAGGTAGTGCTTTTATTAAATATCTTTCTGTTAATCCAATTTCAAAAATCGATAGTTTTATATCCAAACTATTGTAATATAAAAGACTTAAATATATATATAACATTTACAATAAGATATGTAAAACACCAATAAATTAGTATTAACAAGAACCTTTTTATTAATTCAAAATGAGTGCATTTTTGGCTATAAAATTGCTAACTCTAACGCATAAAAAATCCTGACTCATAGAATAAGGATTTTTTTATTTTGAAATAAAAACTGTTTTAAGCTTTCAATTTAATTTTTACTTTTTTAGGAACACCTGCTTTATTCAACAATATTCCTGTAGATTTTAATTGTACGAAGGATTTAGTTACATACAAATACCCTTTATAATCATTGGTTTCACCCCAAGAATTTTTTACTTTATAGTATTCTTTTCCGTTTTGGTCTTTAGCCAAACCTACAATTTGCATGGCGTGATCATCTGTAGTATACAAACTATACAATCCATCTAAACGCAATTGTTCTGTTAAATCTTTTTCGGCTGTTGGGCCATCAAATAAGGTTTTTCTTTGATCATCTGTAATGTTATACAAATCAGGAAAATTGGGTACAAAAGCGACACCGTTTTTCCAACTAAAATAAGGTTCAGAAACATCTGACGACCAAGCAATAGTATATCCTTTAGTTAAAGCATAATCAATAATGTCGGTCATTTCGGTCATAGGTACATTATACAACATATCATAACTCCAATTGTCTGGTACTGGCAACACTATTTTTTGATAATACGGACTGTCTTTATAAGATGAAAATTCCATATAATCATCTGGATTGATACCCACAACTTCTTTAGCAAAAGAATTTGGAGTATACGTTTTTCCTGCATAAGAAAAGGTTTCAGGCAATTTACCCAATTTTTCATCCATATAGGTATTGATATCATTTACCCAAGAAGTGCCTTTTTTAGAATCTGGATTTTTGATATAATCATCTAGAATTGCTTTGAATTTATCTTGAAATTCTCCCGACTTTACAGCACCTTTTCCATAATCTTCAAAAGTGTAAGCTTGTTGTGGCATGGCACCATATTTACGCAACATATTCATTACGTCGTGCGTTTCTCCACCATCACCTAAACCAAGATTTCCATTAAATAATATGTAGTTTCTGGCTTTTCCTAAATATACTTTTCTAGCAGAATAAATCTCAGCCAAATCAACAGGTGTTTTTCCTTTTTTGATCATTTCTGATTCTAAGAAAGAATTTCCAGAATAACTCCAACAAGTTCCAGCAGAACCTTGACTTTTTACAGAAGTATTTTCTAAATTTATGACATCTTTAAAAACAAATTTGGTGTTTAAAGAAGCATTATTTATTACTTTTTTTATCAATTCGTCTTGAGCAAAAAGGCTCATCGAACAACATATTCCTAATACTAAAAAACTTTTTCTAATCATTTTATATTATTTTATAGGTGGTAAATGTACTCATTTAGAGCAAACTCCATTTTAATTTAACACTTTTTTTATATTTGATTATCTGGTAAAAACCAATTTATTTCCTTTTGATAAATTAGCATCAAATTGATACCCTTCATAATCAAAATTTTTCAAATCATTTATTGTTTCTACTTGATTATCAATAATATAACGAACCATCAATCCTCTTGCTTTTTTTGCAAAAAAACTTATCATTTTGAGTTTTCCGTCTTTTGAATCAAGAAACTCTGGAGTGATGACAGGCACTTTTAATTTCTTGGTATCAATGGCACTAAAATACTCATTGCTTGCAAGATTAATGAGTAGTTCTTCTTTTTTTAATTCTTTATTCAAAGATTCTGTGAGCTTTTTTTTCCAGAAATCATACAGATTTTTTTGTTCGCCAATGGCAATTTTTGTTCCCATTTCTAGACGATAAGGTTGCATTAAATCAAGTGGTTTTAACAAACCATATAATCCTGATAGGATGCGTAATCGTTCTTGCAACAATGGTAATTTATCCAACGGAAGAGTATTAGCATTCAAACCCAAATAAACATCGCCCGCAAAAGAATACAATGCTGGTCTAGAATTTTCTGCTGTGAATGGTGTTCTCCAAGTCTTATTGCGTTGCCAATTCAATTCGGCCAATTTATCTGAAATCGACATTAACTCGCTTAATTCTCTTGGTGTTTTTTGTTTGATAACTTTATTGATAATTCTACTTTCTTTTATAAATCGCGAAGTAGAAAATTCATTGGTTGGTAATGGAGTTTCGAAATCAAGTGTTTTGGCTGGAGAAATGAGGATTTTCATAGTTTAAAGTATACTTTTTTTTTGTTTAAAATACACGTTCAAAAATACAAATTGATTTGTTAAAATTTGTTTGAATTTATTCAATATTTTTTATTACTTTTAGGTATCAAACTTACAGTACTAATGATGGAAAAATTAGAACACAAAATTAATGAAGAAAGTGTCAATATAAATACTTTACTCAACAGTACAAGTGACCTTTTATGGAGTGTTGATAAAGACTTTAGGTTCATTGCAGGAAATAATGCTTTCATCAATCATATGAATGATAAATATGGAATGTTGTTAGCACACAATGATAATATACTTTGCCCAAATCATTTTCAAGAAGATTTTCTTAGTTTTTGGAAAAATATATATAGTAGAGGACTTTCTGGCGAAAAATTACAAATAGAAGTTGTTGGACCCAAAAGCAATAATAAAAATAGTAGTTGGTTTGAAATAGCAATAAATCCTATATTTTCAGAAAAAAAAATTACAGCAGTAGCTTGTTTTGGAAGAGATATTACCGAACGAAAAAATACTTTACAAGCACTACAAGAAAGTGAAGAACAATATAGAACACTTGTTGAACAGGCATCTGATGGAATTATTATCTCTGATAATACGGGACAATTAATCAATGTGAATGCTGCTGTATGTAAATTATCATATTATTCTGAAGAGGAATTACTTCAAATGAAAATCTATGATTTTACTGTACAAGAAGACATTGAAAAAAACCCATTCCATTTTGAGGAACTCCTTGAAGGCAAAACAGTGGTCACTGAAAGAATATTAAAAGATAAAAATGACTGTATTATTCCTGTCGAAATAACGGCTAAACTTTTAACCGATGGAAGACTTCTAACTTTTGTTAAAGATATTAGTGAGCGTATAAAATCACAAAACGAACTCTTGAAAGAAAAATATGCACTTCAAGAAAGTGAAAAAAGATACCGTGATATTTTGAATAATCTAGATGCAGGTGTTGTCGTTCATACTCCAGATACTGCTATAGTAATGACTAATTCAAAAGCTATTGCATTATTAGGTCTGAATGAAGATCAAATGAAAGGTAAATTGGCAATAGATCCAAATTGGAAATTTTTAGCAGAAGACAACACACCGTTACCTCTAGAAAAATATCCAATCATGCAAATTATCCAAAACCAACTTCCTCTAAAAAACTTTATAGCAGGTGTAAATCGACCGGCTACAAATGATGTAATTTGGCTATTTGTAAATGGTTTTCCTGTTAAAAATGAAGAAGGAGTCATTTCTGAAATAATAATAAGTTTTATCGATATCACACAAAGAATACAAATAGAATTAGAACTAAATAAAGCTAAATTACAAGCTGAATCTGCCAATAGAGCAAAATCAGAATTTCTAGCCAATATGAGTCATGAAATCAGAACGCCTCTTAATGGAATTGTAGGATTTACCAATTTATTAATGAATACTAATCTCGAAAAAAATCAGCAAGAATATATGACTACTGTTAATGATTCAGCCAATTCTTTGATGGAAATTATTAATGATGTTTTGGATTTTTCTAGAATAGAATCCGGGAAATTAGAGTTAAGTATTATAGAAGTCGATCTATTTGAACTTGCACATCAGATTATTGACTTATTCATTCATCAAGCCAAAATTAAAAACATTGATTTAATTTTGAATATTGAGTCAAATGTACCCCAATTTATTTTTGCTGATTCTCTTAGATTAAAACAAATACTTGTTAATTTGATTAGTAATGCATTGAAATTTACTTCTATAGGAGCAATAACTATGCATATATCTATACTAAAAAATAACCATAAAGGATATAAAAAATTACTGTTTTCAGTAAAAGATACCGGTATTGGTATTAAAGCAGAAAATCAAGAAAAAATATTTCATTCCTTTGAACAAGAAGACAATTCAACCACTAGAAAGTTTGGAGGAACAGGTTTAGGTTTGGCAATTTCAAATCAATTATTAGGATTAATGAATAGCCAATTACTCTTGAAAAGCAAATTTGGAGAAGGAAGTGAGTTTTATTTTGAAATAGAATTAGAGAAATCAATACATTTGAATAACGTTACACAAGATTTATCTAAAATAAATAAGACAACATCAAAAACAATATTAAATGAAACTCAATTGAAAATATTAATCGTAGAAGATAATAAAGTTAATATGTTTTTGGCCAAAACTTTAGTAAAAAGGATACTCCCAAATTGTACTATTTTGGAAGCTACTGACGGCGAAGAAGCCATTGAGCAATTCAAAAAAGAAAAACTAGACATAATCTTGATGGATGTGCAAATGCCTGTAATGAATGGGTATGAAGCCACTGCAGAGATTAGAAAAATAACTCAAACGGATACAATTCCTATTATTGCCTTGACTGCTGGAATTATGCTTGGCGAAAAAGAAAAATGTCTAGAAGCTGGTATGAATGATTATATTTCTAAACCTATTATTCAAAAAGAATTAGAAGAAATTATTGTAAAATGGGTGAAGGTTTAAATACTTACTTACCCCAACCAACCATCACGATCCAAACTTCTATATTGTATCGCTTCGGCAATATGAGCCGAACCCACATCAGTTGCTCCTTCAAGGTCGGCAATGGTTCGCGATACCTTTAAAATTCTATCATAAGCTCGAGCAGAAAGATTCAAACGTTCCATAGCCGTTTTGAGTAATTGCAAGGAAGTTTCGTCTAACTTACAATATTCCCGAATGAGTTTGGTACTCATTTGTGCATTATAATTGACGGTATCCATTTCAGCAAATCGTTGGCTTTGTAATTCTCTGGCTTTGGTTACACGTTCCCGAATAGAGACACTACTTTCGGCTTTTCGGTTATCCGAAAGTTTCTCAAAAGGTACCGGAGTTACTTCAATATGGATGTCGATTCTATCTAAAAGTGGCCCTGAAATTTTACTCAAATACCGTTGCATTTCATTTGGTGAAGAGGTTACTGGTGCATCTGGATCATTAAAATAACCACTCGGACTAGGATTCATACTCGCCACCAACATAAACGATGACGGATAGGTGACGGTAAATTTTGCTCTAGAAATTGTTACTTCTCTATCTTCTAATGGTTGACGCATTACTTCAAGAACATCGCGTTTGAATTCTGGTAATTCATCCAAAAACAACACCCCATTATGTGCCATAGAAATTTCTCCTGGTTGTGGATAACTTCCTCCTCCAACCAAGGCTACATTGGATATGGTATGATGTGGACTTCGAAACGGACGTTGATTCATCAAACCAACTTCTTTTAGTTTTCCGGCAACACTGTGTATTTTGGTCGTTTCGAGTGCTTCACGCAACGTCATTGGAGGCAAAATACTAGGCAATCGTTTGGCAAGCATTGTTTTTCCAGAACCTGGAGGTCCAATTAAAATTATATTGTGTCCACCAGCAGCTGCAATTTCCATACATCGCTTGATGCTTTCTTGTCCTTTGACATCACTAAAATCGTGTTCTGGAAAATCTAACGTTTTATAAAACTCGGCTCGAGTATCAATAGTGGTGGGCTCTAATGTTCCTTTGCCTTCAAAAAAATCAATAACTTCTTGCAAATTTTCGATGCCATAAACATCCAAATCCGAAACTATAGCTGCTTCTTTGACATTTTGTTTGGGTAGAAAAAAACCTTTAAAACCTTCTTCTTTGGCTTTAATCGCAATAGGCAAAGCGCCTTTTATGGGTTGCAAACCACCATCGAGAGACAATTCGCCCATAATGATATAGTTCGCAACATCTTCTGCGTTTATTTGTCCAGAAGCAACTAGAATGCCAATCGCTAGCGTTAAATCATAGGCTGATCCTTCTTTGCGTAAATCTGCAGGTGCCATATTGATGGTGATTTTTTTACCTGGCATAGCAAAACCATTATTTTTGAGTGCGGCTGCAATACGATAACTACTTTCTTTAATAGCATTATCGGGCAAACCAACCAAATGGTACCCAATTCCTTTATCCATATTGACTTCGACAGTGATGGTCGTGGCTTCGACTCCGAAAACGGCGCTTCCGTAAACTTTTATTAGCATATAACTTTAATTTAAATGGAAATTACAAAAATTTCAGACATCAAAAGTAATGAAATGATTTAATTTAAAAATTGATTACAGCAATTCTAACCCAAATTGCACATGATTTGTCCATTTAATCAATGAATTAGAGAGATTTTCTTCTTTTTTTATTTTCTTTACTATTATCTAATTCAAAAAAAAAATCTCAATTTTCATTGAGACTTGATTGCTTATTTCTTGAAATTTGAAATACCTTCTCTTAACCATTTGGCATATAACATCACATCTGGATCATAGCTTGTGGTTGGCGTTTTAGGGTTTAGATTATTACCTTCCAAATCGGTTACTACATACAAAGGTTGTGTATTGGTTTTGTATTTGGTAATCATAAAATCGGTCCATTTATCACCAATAGTTTCTATTTGAGCATTGGTGCTTTTAGAATAATATTGTTCGCTTTTAGGCATTTCGCGTTTATCATCTACATATAAGGAAATCAAAACTACTTCATTTTTCAGTATCGATAATACGCGTTCATCAGACCAAACATTGTTTTCCATTTTACGACAATTGACACAAGCAAAACCAGTAAAGTCAATCATTATAGGTTTGTTAACTATTTTTGCATAAGCCAATCCTTTGAAATAATCATCAAAAACAGGTATTCCGTGAGGTCCACTTTTGGCTCCATCAGGCAAAACAATAGCAACCGAATTTGTAGCTGTATTAGGATTTGTATTTCCTAACCCAAACGGACTTTCACTATATTCTAATGGTGGTGGAAAAGCACTTATTAATTTCAATGGTGCGCCCCAAAGTCCTGGAATCATATAAAAAGTAAAAGAAAAAACTAACAAAGCCAACATCAATCGTCCTACAGAAATATGTGTGATGGTTGAATCATGAGGTAAGGTTAATTTTCCTAAAAGATAAATACCCCAAGTACCAAAAATGGTAATCCAAATGGCTAAAAAGGTTTCTCTCTCAAACCAATGCAATTGCAAAACTAAATCAGCATTAGACAAAAATTTGAAGGCAAAAGCCAATTCTAAAAATCCTAATGAAACCTTTACAGTATTCAACCATCCACCTGATTTTGGTAACGAATGCAACCAACTTGGGAACATAGCAAACAACATAAATGGTAAGGCTAATGCGGTAGAAAAACCTAGCATTCCTACAATTGGAGCAATACCACCTTTTGATGCTGATTCTACTAATAATGTTCCTACAATTGGACCAGTACAAGAAAATGAAACTATTGCTAAAGCTAATGCCATAAAAAAGATGCCAATTATTCCACCTTTATCAGCTTGTTTATCAACTTTATTTGCCCAAGAATGAGGCAACATAATTTCAAATGCACCCAAAAAAGAGGTAGCAAATACTATTAATAACACAAAGAAAATGACATTAAACCAAACATTGGTAGACAAAGCATTTAAGGCACCTGCACCAAAAATCTCGGTTACTGCAAGACCTAAAATGACATAAATACTAATAATAGAAATTCCATATAATAAAGCATTGCTTTTGCCTTGAGCTGGTGTTTTACTATGTTTGGTAAAAAAACTCACTGTCATAGGAATCATAGGGAACACACAAGGTGTTAATAAAGCAGCAAAACCTCCTAGAAATGCCAAAAAGAAAATGCGCCACAATCCTTTTCCTTCTGATTTTGGTTCTGTAGCTGAAGGAATTCCTTTTTCTGAAACAACCGCTTCACTTTTTATAGAATCCTTTTGTAGTGTTGGAGTTGTGGTTACTTGTAAAGAATCTGTAGATGCAATGGGTGTTTCAACTACTTCTTCTTCAACTATTTCAACAGGAACATCCACTTTAGGAATTACAAAGGTGAAACTTTTATTTTGGTTGATACAAACTTCTTTGCAAACTTGATAGTCTATTTTTGAATCTACTTTGAACCCTTTTGCATTGATGGCTTTTATTTTTTGAGTAAGTATCACTTTTTTTGAAAAGTATACCTCATCGACTTCAAACACATCGTTGTATTGTCTTTTGGTTTCGCTTTCAGCAGTTTTTCCTAACAAATTATAATTGCCTTTTTGATTTTTAAAAGTCATTTCTATAGGCAATGGTCCACCATCTGGTGTAAATTGAGAATACACATGCCAACCGTCATCGATAGTTCCTTCAAAGATTAAATTGAATTCGGTGTCGGAGACTTTCTCTGTTCTTGAAGTCCATTTAACAGGATCCAATATCTGCGAAGTGACTTTTGTAAATGCTAAAAAAGTAAAAAGGAATAGCAGTAATTTATTCATTGTAATGCTTCTTTTAATTGAATTTGTATTATTTTTTTGGTTGACTCTTCTGCTCTAAATCGATGGTCTTGACGAACACCTACTATCCAAACAATTTGATCATTGGAACATAAAAGCCACCTTTTTTCTTTGTCTAACAAGGAGAATTTTTCATCTTTAAAAAATTTACTCACCTTTTTTGATTGTCCTTTCATTCCAAAGGGTTGAAAAACATCTCCTTCTTTCCATCGACGCAAAACCAAAGGAAAGTGCAGTTTGTCTTCGTCAACAAATATAGCTTTTAATGCTTTTGTATTGATGTCGGTTACTTTACAAATTGAAATATTTATAGGAACTTTAACATCTTTCTGATCTTTTTCTATCTGATATTCTTCTGATATTCCTTCTGAATGTAAAGGAATTAGGATCAACTCTTCTCTGTTTTTGAGCAATCTAAAATTTTCTGAAAAAACGTGTTTCCCCGATTGTGCATCGACCAAATTATAAATATCTTCCCAAGCCGTAAACCCAAATTCGCGCAACCAATGGTGCAAATAGGATTTGTAATTGGGGAGTTTTTTTAGTTTTAATAAATCGAAAATGATTTCTTCTCCATTTTCTTTTGCAATTTGCTGATACATCAAAATTGTAGCATCTTCAACCAAAGACTGAGCATCAAGCAAATGTGATTGTGTATTTTTGAAAGAAACAAGAAAATTAGGATTCAACTCTTTCAATGCTGGTACAATATGATGCCTAATTTTATTTCGCAAATATTTATCAGAAGCATTGCTACTGTCTTCTCTCCAAGCTATTGCATGCTTTTTTGCATAGTCTTCTATTTCTTGTCTGGAAAAAATCAAAAAAGGACGAACAACTTTAGCATTTACTTCTGGAATTCCTACTAAACCATCCAAACCTGTACCACGAGAAAAATTGATAATAAACGTTTCTAAATCGTCATCGGCGTGATGAGCGGTGAGGATATAATCGTATTTTTTGGCTTCCAATTGTTCTAAAAACCAATAATAACGAAGTTCTCGTGCTGCTAACTGTGTCGATAATTTTTTGTTTTCGGCATAAGCTTGTGTGTCAAATTTCTGAACCCAAACTGGAATATCTAATTTCTCGCATTGTGCTATTATTAGAGCCTCATCACCATCACTTTCTGTTCCGCGTAAATTAAAATTACAATGCAAAACAGCAATATTATATTTCAATTGATGAAACAAAGCCATCAAAACCATACTATCAATACCACCGCTAACGGCTAGAAAAATTTTTTTATTTTCTAGAAATGGAAATTTTTGGTCAATATGATGCTTTAGTTTCTGAATCATTTTCAAATATATACAATTCTAAGATAATTAGCTTAAAACTTCTCGCATCGCTTTTGCTTTGAGTAAACATTCTTCGTATTCCTTTTCCGGATGAGATAAAGATGTTATAGCACTACCCACAGAAAAAGAAACATATTTTTTCTCTTGATTATAAAGAATACTTCGGATAATGACATTAAAATCAAAATCGCCATTGGGTGTAAAATAACCCACAGCACCACTATATAAACCACGCTTGGTTTCTTCCAATTCTTCGATAATTTTCATCGCAGAAATCTTGGGAGCTCCAGTCATACTTCCCATAGGGAATGTAGTTTTGATTGCATCTATTACGGAGTATTTGTCCTCAATCTTTGAGGTTATAGTAGATATCATTTGATGCACTTGCATAAATGAATAAATGCCACACAACTCTTCAACCTGTACACTCCCTTTTTGTGCTGTCCGTGATAAATCATTACGAACCAAATCAACAATCATAATATTTTCTGACCGCTCTTTTTGATTGTGTTGCAATTGTATTTTTGAAAACTCATCTTCAACAGGGTTTTCCATTCTCTTTGAAGTGCCTTTGATGGGTTGCGAAATCAAGTTTTCGCCTTCTTTTTTGAGATAACGTTCTGGAGAAGCAGATAATAAAAAATGATGCTGATTTTTAAAAAATACGGCAAATGGAGGTTGGGATATTTCGTTGAGTTTCCAAAACTTTTCTAAGGGAAGTATAGAAGCATTTTCGGAAAAAAACTCCATACAAAAATTGGCTTCATAAATATCACCACGGTGAATATGGTCAAGCATTTTTTGCACTTTTGTAAGATAGGCTTCTTTCGAAATTTGTTGTTCAATTTGCAACGGGATTTGAGTTTCAAAAGCTTTTATTTTGGTCTCTAATAGCTCCTTAAAATCATCTTCAACTTCCTCATCGCACATATGGAGATACTGTATTTCAAGTTGATTGCCTTTGATTAGAAAAAGTTTTTTGGGCTGAAAAAAATACAAATCCGGAAAATGTAACCCATCCTTATTTGCAGAATACAAAGGGGCTATATCATTTTTTAAATCATAAGATAGATAACCAAACAACCAGTCGTTGGTGGTTTGCTGGTATTGTTTGAGATCTTCAAATGCATTGAAATAATCTGTTTTTAAAGAGGTAAAAGCATCTACAGCAAGAATAACATCATAGCTGGAATATTTTTGAGGATAAGCATTACTATCCAAAAAAATAATTTCTCTGAATTGTTGTGCCCAAAACAAGAGTTTTTGCTTGAATTGAACTGGATTAGGAAGCGTTTTTATTATTGCTGTTCTCAAAAAAATGTGTTTAGTTTTCAAATTTACAATAAAAAATTTCCTGCAATAAAGGTTTGCAAAATAATTGGCACAGTTTTTATTGCGAACCTCTTAATGTGTCACCCTAAAAAGGATTTAATCTATTGAAAGAAAATTACTTGTACTTGTTTTGATTGCCATTTAGTATCCATGTGTATCTGTAATTTTTTAATATTCATTTTTTAAATCTATTTTTTATGAAAACAATTGTAAAATTGGGTGTACTCACCACTGTTATTGTCCTATCTTTCTATTCTTGTAAACAAGCCAGTGAGCAAGAACAGCATGCTGTATCTGAAGAAGTCGTGACTGAATCGATCCCTTCAAATGAAAAAGCTTTAACTGCCAATAGTAGTAATCCAGAACTTCCTCCAAGAAAGTTTGTAAGAACAGCTGATGTCAAATTTAAAGTCAAAAATGTTCCTCATGCCACTTATGCTATTGAAAATGCAACCACAAAATTTGGTGGTTTTGTAACGCATTCTAATTTGCAAAGTACTGTTTCTAAAACATTCAAAACCAAAATAAGTCAAGACAGTACACTCGAAACTACAAAATTTAAAGTCGAAAACAACATTACGATTCGGGTACCCAACATCAAAATGGACACAGTATTAAATTCTATTTCTAAACAAATTGGTTTTCTCGATTATCGTGTTATAAAAGCGGATGATGTTTCGCTTAAAATGGTATCCAATCAATTGTCACAAGAAAGAATTAGTAAGCACGAAAAGAGACTAGAAAATGATATTGATACCAAAGGAAAAAAACTTCATCAAATTGTAGATGCCGAAAACCAATTGGCTTCTCAAAAAGAAGCAAATGATTCTAAAAAAATAGAAAATCTTGCCTATCAAGATCAAGTGAATTATAGTACTTTGACATTGCAAATTTACCAACCAGAAACATTAAAGCAAGAAATGGTAATCAGTGAAAAAAGCAGCACTGATTTTCGTCCTAATATTGGTTTTCAAATTATTGAAAGTCTAAAGACGGGTTGGTTTATATTGGAAACAATTATTGCCTTTGTTTTGCAATTATGGTCACTTCTATTCATTGGATGCACTGTCTTTTTTCTATACAAACGTTTTGGTAAAAAAAGTGTTTTAAAATCTATATAACAAAGAGTTGCGTTTTTTGTCTGAAAATATTTCTTATATTTGATTAGTCAAACCAATACATCAATATTATGAAAATTGCAACCATTATTATTAGAACAATTATTGGATTGTTCTTGCTGTTTGTCTCCATTGGTTTCTTTCTGAAACTTTTTCCTGAACCAGTTACTACAGGCGATTTCAAAGCTTTTCAACTGGGTTTAGTTGCTTCTAGTTATTTAATGCCTTTAGCCAAAGGAATTGAATTATTATGTGGATTAGCATTTGTTACCGGAAAATATGTTGCTTTAGCCAATATTGTGGTTTTACCTGTTACACTAAATATTTTATTAATAAATTATTTTATGACACCCACTAATTTGCCTATTGCTATTTTGCTTTTCTTTGGCAATATTTTTTTAATTTATAGATATTGGGATCATTATAAAGGGTTGTTTGAAGCCAATTGATTTCCATAAAAAAAACCGTTTCATTTACTGAAACGGTTTTTTTTTGAATAATTATTTTTTTAAACGTGCAATGCTCTATTTCCAGTTGCGGCTAGTGCTGCTTCTTTCATAGCTTCTGCAAAAGTTGGATGTGCGTGACTCATTCTAGAAATATCTTCGGCAGATGCTCTAAATTCCATTGCGGTAACGGCTTCTGCAATCAAATCAGCACAACGTGCACCAATCATATGTATTCCTACTACTTCATCGGTTTTTGCATCGGCAAGAATTTTTACAAATCCGTCTAGATCACCACTTGCTCTTGCTCTTCCTAAGGCTTTGAAAGGGAAACTTCCTGATTTGAAAGCGATTCCAGCAGCTGTCAATTGCTCTTCTGTTTTTCCAACAGCCGCAACTTCTGGCCACGTATACACCACTCCAGGAATTAAATTATAATCGATATGTGGTTTTTGTCCTGCTATTATTTCGGCAACCATAACACCTTCTTCTTCTGCTTTGTGTGCCAACATAGCACCACGAACCACATCACCAATAGCATAAATAGTAGCAACATTGGTTTGCAAATGATCGTTGACTTCTACCATTCCTCTATCGGTAAGCTTCACTCCTGCTTTGTCAGCATGCAATCCATCGGTATACGGACGACGACCAACGGCTACTAAGCAATAATCGCCTTCTAACGAAATGGTTTCTCCTTTGGCATTATCGGCTTGAACGGTAACAACTGTACCTTTTCTAGTTACCGATTTTACTTTGTGCGAAACATAGAATTTCATTCCTTGTTTTTTCAATACTTTGGTCAATTCTTTAGACAAACTAGCATCCATTCCTGGAATAATTCGGTCTAAATATTCTACTACCGAAACTTGAGCACCCAAACGAAGATAGACTTGTCCTAACTCAATACCAATAACACCACCACCAATAATGACTAAATGTTTAGGAACTTCTGGCAATTTTAATGCTTCAGTAGAGGTTATTACTCTTTCTTTATCTAAAGTTATAAAAGGCAAATTAGATGGTTTTGAACCTGTCGCGATAATGATATTTTTTCCTTCTATGGTTTCCGAAGTACCATCGGCTTTGGCAATTGCCACGTGAGTAGCATCAACAAACGAACCTAATCCTTCAAAAACAGTTACTTTATTTTTATCCATCAAAAACTTAACACCACCAGATGTTTGATCGACAACCGCTTGCTTGCGGGCAATCATTTTTTCTAGATTTACTTTTACTTCTCCTGAAACTTCAATTCCGTGATCGGCAAAATGTTGCAATTCTTCATAATGATGAGAGGAAGCCAACATTGCTTTTGAAGGAATACATCCAACGTTAAGACACGTTCCGCCAAGGGTAGTATATTTTTCGATAATTGCGGTTTTGAAACCTAATTGGGCACAACGAATTGCCGAAACATATCCGCCTGGACCAGAACCTATAATGACTACGTCAAATGAACTCATAGTTTTTTATTTTTAAGTGTTGCAAATTTACAAATTCAATTTCAATTGCAATGTCAAAAATCAATTTCAATAAGATTAATAATTTTCAAATACACATTGAATTAAAAATCACAAAGTAAATGCAGTCGTATTTTTTACTTCACCAATCATAAAAGTGCTGTGAGTACTGCCAATGTGTTGCAAAGTGGTGAGTTTGGTTACCATAAATTCGCGATATTCTTCCATATCTTTTACACAAATTTTGAGGATGTAATCATAATCGCCACTCACATGGAAACATTCTAAAATCTCATCGAGTTGCACGACTTCTTTTTCAAAAGTAGTCAAGAAATCTTTTGCATGTTGAATCAGTTTGATGTGACAAAACACAACAAATCCTTTATTGATTTTAGTTCTGTCTAACAGCGCTACATACTGCTGAATGATGCCTTCTCGCTCCAGTTTTTTTATACGCTCATAAACTGCCGTTACAGATAAATTGAGCTTTAACGACAATTCTTTAGTAGTCTTTTTGGTATCTTTTTGCAATAATTGCAACAGTTTTTTGTCAATGGCATCCATACTTTCAATGGGTTAAATAATCTAGTTAAGGATATTTATGACTTCAAAAATAGATTAATTTTCATTAAAATACACTTTTACTAGTTTATTTTTCTAATTTTTAGTGTTATTATTGACTTTTTGTCTACAATAGACCACTTTTGAACCATAATAAACTAACAACTTTTAACTAAACACAACTACAAGATGACCGATTTTAATCCAGCAGATAAAATACAAGACTTACAATATTTTGGCGAATTTGGAGGTGTTAATCCTTCGATTTCAGACAGTTCAACCTATACGTTTCTTTCGGCAAAAACCATGTTTGACACTTTTGAAGGCAATGCCGAAGGTTGTTATTTGTACTCACGCCATTCGTCACCAAGCAATTTATACCTAGACCAAGCACTTGCAGCGATGGAAGGTACAGAAACAGCCAATGTATCCGCTTCGGGAATGGGAGCCATTACTCCTACTTTGCTACAACTTTGTTCACAAGGCGACCATATTGTTTCGAGCAGAACTATCTATGGCGGAACCTATGCTTTTTTGAAAAATTTCACTCCACGATTGGGCATCAAAACCACTTTTGTAGACATCACCAAACTAGATGTTGTTGAAGCAGCCATTACACCCAATACTAAAGTTTTGTATTGTGAAACCGTAAGCAATCCGTTATTGGAAGTGGCAGATATTGCTGGTTTGGCTACTATTGCCAAAAAACACAATCTGAAACTGGTAGTTGACAATACCTTTTCGCCATTATCAGTAGCACCTATAAAATTGGGAGCTGATATTGTCATCCATTCCTTAACCAAATACATCAACGGAAGTAGTGATACGGTTGGTGGTGTAACGTGTGCCTCACGAGAATTTATCAACAGTCTGAAAGATGTCAACTCTGGTGCGAGTATGCTTTTGGGTCCAACAATGGACAGTTTGCGATCGGCTTCTGTGATGAAAAACTTGCGCACGTTACACATCCGAATGAAACAACATAGCCATAATGCGTTGTTTTTGGCACAACAGTTTGAAAAAGACGGATTGAAAGTCGTGTATCCTGGTTTGGCTAGTCACCCAAGTCATAAATTGTATGCCGGAATGATTAATCCAGAGTACGGTTTTGGAGGAATGATGACGATAGATGTAGGCACTATTGAAAAAGCCAATGAGTTGATGGAATTGATGCAAAAACGCAATTTGGGTTATTTGGCGGTGAGTTTAGGATTTTATAAAACCTTATTCTCTGCACCAGGAACATCAACTTCTTCAGAAATTCCGCTTGACGAACAAAAAGCCATGGGATTGACTGATGGATTGATTCGTTTTTCTATAGGCTTAGATAATGATATCGAACGAACGTATCTCGCCATGAAAGACTGTATGATGGAGTTGGGAGTTTTATAGTCTATTTAGAAATATTAAATTATCATCCGTTTGAGGTCATCTCAAACGGATTTTTTTTATGTTTTTTTCTTTATTCTAGACAACATCCCATATTTAAACATTGTTTTTTTGTTGCTCGCGTTTAATTATCACTCTTAGATTTTAGGTGTTTTGTTTAGGGTGAGTCTATAGTGAGTCTATAGTGAGTCCATAGTCACTCTATAAAAACGGCTTTTTTTATAGAGTCATTATAGAGTTATTATACATTAAATATAAAGTTATTAGCAAGAAAACTCGAACCCTTTCAGAAAAAGTAGTGCTATATACTTTATGTTGATAGTAAATAGAAAAGATTGTAGAAGTGAAAAAAATGTGAT
Organism: Flavobacterium sp.; assembly: GCA_043731625.1. Classification (GTDB taxonomy): domain Bacteria; phylum Bacteroidota; class Bacteroidia; order Flavobacteriales; family Flavobacteriaceae; genus Flavobacterium. Next base: position 18,907 of record JAYTIV010000021.1, read on the forward strand.
TCAAAACCTAAGGGAATAACCGTTTTAAGTAATTATTTTACATATACACTGTAAAAGGATTCTTTGGTTTTTTGGGTTACAATTAAGTTTAGTCTTGCATTAGTTCTTTAAAAATACTTCTTAATTGATTCATTCAATTTAATGAATTATTTTTAGGTCTGTTTTTTTAATTGAAAGCATAAATGAATTTCTATAGTACTTAAATAAAACTCAATTCACTAAATTAAGAATTACACCCTATTTTTGTACTGCATATAAAAAAAGAACTTAAAAAGTGAATTGATGTTATGATTATTTTGTTCTTGCTCATAATTGCTTTTATAAATTATGATTTAAAAGTAGTTTAGGAAAATTAATTCTACAGAAACAAGTGTAATAGAGAAAAACTATTTAGCTTAATTTTAAAAAATAAATAGATTATAATTCTTGATTTTTAAACAAGATGTTGTAAATTATTTATATTTACTTGAAATAAGCTTATAGTAAATGAATATAGATAGAAATAAAATCAAAGAATATTTATTAAGAGAATTAAAAAATGTCAAAACTCCGAAAACAAATCTTCTCATACAAATAGACGATTTAGATTTCAAAATTGATTTACTCTTTGATTTATTAAAATTTAGAATTAATTATACTGATCTTGACAGAATAGAAGATAATTTTTTCAATTCATTAAATCCAACTTTAGTTAATAATGACATTAGTAATTTAGAAAGTTCTTTTGAAAATTTAGCAGCAAATATTGAAGCCTTTTTAAAAAAAATCGCATATCTAAAATATTCAAACACTTATTATTGGGAAGGAAATGATGAAATAAAAGGGTTAAAGAAAACAATGTTTGCGAGATTATGTAATGGAACAATTGAACCTATTAAAAAAGGAGTATTTAAAATTCCAGAACCTCTTATTGATTATAATGAACCAAATAAAGAAATTTTTGATTTTGTTAGAGATGAAATTAGAAATTCACTCCATAATGCAAAAAGATATAGCAAAAGTGATTTTTTTTATTTTTTAAATTTAGTTCTTGTTTGTTACTTAAAAGCTATTGAAGACAATCTACATTTTTTAAAAACCAAAGTTCTTCCAGAATATATTTATTTAGAAAATATTATCAATGAAAGATTATACTTTGATATAGATAAAGTATATATAGATCTTCTAGGAAAAGAACTTGAAGACATTGAAATGATGGGAATTGAGATTGCTGATGAAAGAAAACTATTGAATAATATAGACAATTATAGCTTAATTTTTGAAGATGAAGATGATGAAGATTTAATGAAAAATCTTGAAGAATTAAGAATTGATTCTATATTAAATATTGCTGAAGATACCCCAAATTTAATAATTATTGGACCTGCAGGTACAGGAAAAACATCTACACTTCATAAAATTTTATTTAATAATTCTAAAAAAATTTATGAAGGTAATAATACCTTAAAAATTCCATTTTATTTAGCAGCTAATGAGTATGGAAGTAACAGAACCTTTCGTTCAATATTGAATTCAAAAATTAATGAGGAATGGATAAACGAGTCATTAGATATTGGAAAAATTCAATTATTAATTGATGGTATTAATGAAGTACATAATGATTATAAATATTTAGTAGTAAAAGAAATTGCAGATTTAAAGAAAAGTTATCCAAATATCTCAATCGTAATTACTGATAGAAAATTTGGATTTGAAAATTTTTTAGACTACCCAGTTTTCGAGCTTAAAGAATTAACAATAGTGCAAATAAAAGAATTCACTTATAAGTATTTAATCAATAATGATCTAGAACAAGTTTGGAAAGATTTAAGTTCAAATGAAAATATGTTGTTGCTAGGAAAAAATCCTTTAATGCTTAAAATGATTCTTTCAGTAATAAAAGAAAATTCAATTCCCAAAAATAGAGGACAATTATATCAACTATTTATTAAAACAATTTTTTTAAGAGAAGAACAAAAGAAAAAGCAAATAGATCGAGACATAAAAACTAACTTATTATCTGAAATTGCTTTTAAAATGAGATCTTTAGGAAGTGTAAGTATTAGTGAATCAAACTTTAAAAATATAATTAAAGAAGTTATTGAAAATTTTAAAGTAAGTATTTCTTCAATTCAATTTTATAAAGAAATTTTAGATAATTATATTATTAAAAAAAGTATAAATAGTGAAGTTTCTTTTTTACACGAAACCTATCAAGAATTTTTTTGCGCTTTTTATCTTAATGATTTTTTTGAAATTAATAATGAAACTAAAATTGATTTAGGAGATTCTAAATGGATTGAACCTTTATTAATTTGTGGTGAATTAATAAAAGAAGAAGAAAACAAGATATCTTATTTCAAGTATTTATATAGAGGTCAAGAGAAAGCAAATAATGTAAAATCCTTTTCAGAATTTAATTCAGACGATTTAAATAAGAATATTTTTGTAGCTTGTTCTTATGCCCAAAAAAACAAAACAGAAGAAAATGATATTTATAAATTATGTGAAATATATTTGAGCAATTATTTAGTACTATTAAAAAAAGGTTATTTAAATAACCACCAATGGTTCATACCTTTGGAAAATTTGTTTGCTTCAATATCCATATTAAATTCTGAAAAAATATTAAGAAAAATATTTCTAGATATAGAATGGGTGGAAATTTGGCTTTATAATTCCGAAAATAATTTATTTAATACTTTGTCAAAAGAACTTATAAATAATTCTAAAAATCTAAATGAAATTTTAAAAATCATAAAAATCTCAATTGATGAGAATAATTGGATTCCTAAAGTAATTGAAAACTTAAAGCAATTAAAAAATAATTTATTACAGAATTCAACTGTGGATAACCTTATTCAATATTATAATATTGACAATGATGACGACGATATTTTAATTAGTATTATACAAAAAGACCCGAAATATCTCAATAATTATTCATTTGAAAATAATGAAAACAAAAGAAACATAAAAGTCTTAAGAACTCTAATTAAAAACCACCATAAAAATGAAAATTGTCGAGCCATTTTTATAAATGAAATAAGGTCTAGAACTTACAATTTACGTTTTCTAAAATACTTCATTAATTTATTTTACAATTTTGGTTATTATAAAGAATTTATAGAAATTATGGAATACTTTTATGATACTAGTTATTATTTATATGAGGAAAATATTGAAAAACTACAATCGTTACCAATCACTTTTTTAAGTAAAAAATTAAAAGATAGTTTTATACAAAACCCAATAAGTAATTCAATACCAATATGTTCAATAGAAAATAATAATCAATTTTTAATTGAGACTTGTTATTATAATTTTGTAAATAATATTCAAAATGAATTAATAAAAATAAATGATTGTAATGAAATTAGGATTTCAAAAATTCTAATTAATCAAAATTCTAATTTTATTTTATTTAGCGGAATTCATATTAATCCTGAGATGAACAATGAGATTCCCAAAAGTGGTATAATAAGTTTTAAAATTAATGATATTGAATATTCATATGAATATCAAAATTCTGATGTTTCAAAAAAAGGTGACAAAATAAATTTTATGTTAGACTTAAAATTCACACATACGAATTTGCCACCTAAAACTTTATTTACTGTAAATGAAATATATGAATTTATTTATATTGGTTCAACAGTTGATAAAGAAAAAACTAATAAAATTACAATCAAATATAATTCCGAACAAAATATTTCATTTAAACAATTTGATAATAATTTAATTTTCGAAAAAGACCATAATTTAGAGTTTGCAAATTATAAACTATATCATCCCAATACACTATTAAATAAAAACATTATTAATCAAATTAAGATTTGTTTATCTTCTTCAGAATCAAATCAAAAAAATAAAGTTGAAAATTTTATTAAAAAATTAGGAATAACTTATCTTTTTGAAAACGATAATATAAGCATTAATTATGGCATAATTATTTACTCAAATCATACTTTTTTTAAAATATATTCTTTCCAAAAAGAAAGCATTTCTGAATATTATATAAAGTCATTTGAACAACAAGAATTTAGTATTTATGAGATAATTATATTTGAAGAAAATGGATTGATTAATAAAGCTAAAAATTATGAAAAAACACAAAAACTATTTTTTGATAGTGAAATAATCAATATTAACTCTATAAGAAAAGAAGGTTTTATAAAATTTAACAATAAAAAACAGATGTATGATAGTGATTATTTTTTTGTGTTTCAAAATTGTAACTTCTTACCTTCTATAGGAGATAAAGTACGGTTTTTGCCTTCGAAAAACCCATCAACTAATCATATAAATCAACCAGTTGCTATCAATATTTCTAAGACAGAATTGCCCATTTGTATTATAACAGAGTATAGTAAAAATATGAATCAACAGATTTATGGTAAAGCTGTAGATTCAAATAATGGTGAATTACTTTTTTTCTCATTCAAATCTAATATGCTTAATTATATTAATAATTCTGAAGATTTTTTATGCGGTGATAATTTTGAATATACAATAATAAAGGAAGCTGAAAATGAATATTTAAAATTAATAAAATTGTTAAAAAAAATAAATAAAACCTAAATCTATTAATTACTTAATTTAGGATAATTTAGATATATTAAAAGTTTATTTGTTATATAATATTTAAATTGAATCAAGATTTAATCGAATTTTTACTTTGTTTTCTAGCGCTTTAAGTAACTTAGATATTTCCATTCTAGATGTATTAAATAGTAGGCATCTTCTTGATGGGTATTTAGAATTTGTTTTGAATCATTTATTTTGGTTTTTTCTTAAAGATAGTTTAATAATCGTTCATCCATATATTATCAATTGATAAAAACATTTCTTTTAGAAGATTGTTGAACTATTAAAAACAAAAAATCCCGATTGCTCGGGATTTTTTAGTTTATTTTTCAATGCTATTTAATTTGCTTTTTCTATAACCGTACATAAAATAAAATACAAGCCCTATAAGCAACCAAATGCCAAACCATTGCCAATTAGAAACTGCCATTCCTGTCAATAAATAACAACAAGAAACTAATCCTAGTAATGGAATTAGTGAAAGATTTTTTAGGAATGCCAATACACACATAACGATACAAAGTATTATAAATACAACCATAGGAACATTTGTTGCAAAAAAATCATCCGAATAACTAAACATATTTGGGAAAAAAGCAGGCAGGTAATATTGAACCAATCCAAAAGCCGATAAACAAATTAATGGGAAAATATATTTTGAATTGATGTAGGGAATTTTAAATTTTCCATTTGTTTCTCGCTCAGCAATTTCTGCTTCACTTTGAGGCGAAAGGGTTAAAACCCCACCGCAAACCAACACAAATGCAAATAAGGTTCCGATACTAGTAAAGTCTAAAACAAAGTTTTCATCAGTAAAAAATATTGGAATTCCTACTACCAAACCAGTAACTATGGTAGCAAAACCAGGCGTTTTGTATTTTGGGTGAATTTCTGAGAATTTCTTTGGCATCAAACCATCACGACTCATCGTCATCCAAATTCTAGGTTGACCCATTTGAAAAACTAGTAAAACACTTGTCATTGCTACTACAGCAGCAATGGAGACAATAAACAACATCCATTTTACTCCTTTTAATGCAAATATTTCAGCTAGAGGATCACTTACACCAAGAAGTGTGTACGATACCATTCCAGTAATTACTAAGGCTAAAATAATAAAAACTATAGTGCATATTACCAATGAATAAATCATACCTTTAGGTAAATCTCGTTGTGGATTTTTGCTTTCTTCTGCTAATGTTGATACCGCATCAAATCCAATGTAGGCGAAAAATACTGCAGAAACACCACCCATTACACCACTAAAACCGTTGGGCATAAAAGGTGTCCAATTATCAATATCTACATAAAAAGCACCTACAACGATTACCAATACAATAATGGCTAATTTTATATAAACCATAACATTACTAAAGTTCTTAGACTCTTTTGTACCACGATAAACTAGGTACGTTATTAAAATATTTATTATAACTGCAGGCAAATCAAAAATCAATCTTAACCCACCAACTAAAGGTGCATTTTGCCAAGCCAACAATCCTTCTTCACCTTTATTGGCTACAAAAGCATCTTGTGCTGATTTGTAATTAATAGTTAACCATTCGGGTAAATGTATATGAAAAGTCTCCAATAAATTGGTAAAATAACCACTCCAAGAAAAGGCAATATAGATGTTTCCAATAGAATATTCCATAATTAAAGCCCAACCAATAATCCAAGCAAATATTTCACCAAAAGAAACATAGGCATAGGTATAAGCACTACCAGAAACAGGAACTCTAGAAGCAAATTCCGCATAACACATAGCTGTAAGACCACAAGCTATAGCACATATAATATAAAGTAAAATTACTGCTGGTCCACCTGAAAAACAAGCATTACCTATGGCACTAAATGTTCCTCCACCAATGATCGCCGCGATTCCAAAAAAAGTTAAATCTTTAACGGTTAATACTTTATGCAATCCAGTATGTTCTCCATCACCACCTTGTTTTAATATTGTTGCTATCGATTTTCTTCTAAATAAATTGGAAAAATTCATATAATGATTGTTCTAAATAAAAAATATTCAAATTAACGCTTTGTTAATTTTCATTTAAACAAATATATAAAACTTAGTCTATAAAAAAATTATTACTATTGGTTAATCTAATTGAATATTTATAAAAAAAAGTGGTCAAAACTGTTGACCACTTTTTACAAGTATGTTTTTATTAAATTAATTATTGCAAATCAAATCGATCTAGATTCATCACTTTATTCCAAGATGCAATAAAATCTTTTACAAATTTTTCTTGTGCATCTGCACATGCATAAACTTCGGCAATAGCTCTTAACTCAGAATTTGAACCAAAAATCAAGTCAACACGAGTTCCAACCCATTTTATGGTACCAGTAGTACGATCGGTTCCTACAAAAGCATCATCTGATTCTGAAACCGCTTTCCATTTTGTATTTAAATCTAATAAATTAACAAAGAAATCATTCGATAAGGTTTCAGAACGTTTTGTGAATAAACCATTTTGAGATTGATCAAAATTTGTGTTTAATACTCGCATACCACCAACTAATACGGTCATTTCTGGTGCAGTTAAGTTGAGTAATTGTGCTTTATCAACTAACATTTCTTCTGCAGAAACGGTATATTTTGTTTTTACATAATTACGGAAACCATCTGCTTGGGGTTCTAAAACTGCAAATGATTCAACGTCTGTTTGTTCTTGAGTTGCATCAGTTCTTCCTGGTGTAAAAGGTACAACAACATCAAATCCAGCATTTCTTGCCGCTTTTTCAATTCCTGCATTTCCTCCTAAAACTATTAAATCTGCAATTGAAACTTGTTTTCCGTTATTAGTAGTATTGAAGTCGTTTTGAATATTTCCTAAAACTGCAAGTACTTTTGCCAGTTGACTTGGATTGTTTACTTTCCAGTCTTTTTGTGGTGCAAGACGAATTCTAGCTCCATTTGCACCACCACGTTTGTCTGAACCACGGAAAGTTGATGCAGAAGCCCAAGCTGTTGCTACCAATTCAGAAATTGATAAACCAGAATTTAATATTATATTTTTTAAATTAGAAACATCTTGATTGTCAATTAATTGACTTGATGATTTAGGAACTGGATCTTGCCAAATCAATTCTTCTGCCGGAACTTCTGGTCCCAAATAGCGTGTTTTTGGTCCCATATCACGATGGGTTAATTTGAACCAAGCTCTTGCAAACGCATCGTTGAATGCTGCTGGATTTTCAAGAAAATGTCTTGCTATTTTTTCGTAAATAGGATCCACTCGTAATGAAAGATCGGTAGTTAACATAAAAGGTTGATGTTTTTTTGTAGGATCAAAAGCATCTGGAATCAAACCTTCTCCAGCACCATCTTTGGGTCTCCATTGATGTGCTCCAGCTGGACTTTTTGTCAATTCCCATTCAAAACCGAATAAGTTTTCAAAATAGTTATTACTCCATTTTGTTGGTGTTTTGGTCCAAGTAACTTCAAGTCCGCTAGTTATAGTATCACCTGCATTACCTGTTCCATAAGAATTTTTCCAACCTTGGCTCTGTTCTTCAATTCCTGCTGCGGCTGGTTCTGGACCAACATATTTACTAGGATCTGCAGCACCGTGCGTTTTTCCTAAAGTATGTCCACCAGCAATAAGAGCAACTGTTTCTTCATCATTCATTGCCATTCTTGCAAACGTTTCACGAATGTCACGAGCTGCTAATAACGGATCAGGATTACCATTTGGACCTTCTGGATTGACATAAATCAATCCCATTTGCACTGCTGCTAAAGGATTTTCTAATTCACGATCACCTGTATAACGATTATCACCAAGCCACTCTTTTTCAATTCCCCAATAAATATCTTCTTCTGGTTCCCAAACATCTTCTCTACCACCACCAAAACCAAAAGTTTTAAAATCTGCTGATTCTAAAGCACAGTTTCCTGCTAAAATCATTAAATCGGCCCAAGAAATTTTCTTGCCATACTTTTGTTTAATAGGCCATAACAACAAACGAGCTTTATCAAGATTGGCATTATCTGGCCAACTATTTAAAGGCGCAAAACGTTGCGTTCCTGAACCTGCACCTCCACGACCATCTGCAATTCGATAAGTTCCTGCGCTATGCCAAGCCATACGAATAAAAAAACCTGCATAACTTCCAAAATCAGCTGGCCACCAATCTTGAGAGGTAGTCATCAATTCAAGAATATCTTTTTTTAAGGCATTATAATCTAATGATTTGAATTCTTTAGCATAATCAAAAGATTCTCCCATTGGATTGGAAAGATTTGAATTTTGTCTAAGTATATTCAAACGCAATTGGTTGGGCCACCAATCATTATTCCTTGTCCCAAATCCTGCACCTTTCTTTTCAGATGAAGCACCAGTAAAAGGACATTTGTTTTCTTTGTTTACATTGTAACTAGTATCACTAGCACCATTGTTTTGATTATTATTGTCTTCCATAATGTGATTGTTTTTGTATTGAATTAGTAAAGCTAAATTACAAAATAATAGTTATGGATATTATTTTTTTAATAGATAAAAACTATAGTTAAGGCTATTTTTTCTTATACTAAAATTAGTAATCTAAATAGAATTATTTTGAAATAATTCAAGTTAAAAGTGCAACAGATAATTCTTATGATTGAATAGAAAATTAGAATGACAAATAGATTTTATTAATATAACAACGAACTACTTTTGCACCATCAAAAAAAATAACATTTAAACCATATAATTATGTCATTAGTAGGGAAAAAATTTCCAAACATTACCGTAGATGCGATCTCTTTTATGGGAGATAATTTAAGAATTAATGTACTTGAAGAAGCTACAGATAACAAGAAAAAAGTAATCTTGTTTTGGTATCCTAAAGATTTCACCTTTGTTTGTCCAACGGAACTGCATGCTTTTCAAGCAGCTTTACAAGAATTTGAAAACAGAAACACAATGGTAATTGGTGCTTCTTGTGATACTAATGAAGTGCATTTTGCTTGGTTGAATACTGCAAAAGACAATGGTGGTATCGAAGGAGTTACCTATCCTATTCTTGCAGATACTACAAGAAATTTATCTGGAGCATTAGATATACTGGATGCTGAATGGGTTTATAACGAAGAAATCAATGACGAAATTCTAGAAGGTTCAAATGTAACTTTCAGAGCTACTTATTTAATTGATGAAGAAGGTAAAATTTTCCACGAAAGTGTAAACGATATGCCTCTTGGCAGAAATGTAAATGAATATTTGCGTTTAATAGATGCATACACGCACGTTCAAACCAAAGGAGAAGTTTGTCCAGCAAATTGGGAAGAAGGAAAAGAAGCTATGAATGCTGATAGAAGTAGTACTGCAGCTTATTTAGCTTCTCACTAATTCAATAACAAATAGCAATGACAATATCAATTTCAATAATTGAATTTTGATATTGTCATTGTCATTGAAATAAATATAACTATGTTTTCAGAAATAGAACAAGATAATTTAGCCGAAATTGTTGCATCCAATGATGCTGTAATGGTGCAATTTTCTGCCACTTGGTGTGGAAATTGCAGAATTATGAAACCAAAATTCAAAATGTTGGCTTCTCAAAATGAGGGAATTCATTTTTTGATGGTAGATGCAGAGAAATTTCCAGAATCAAGAAAAATGGCAAAAGTAGATAATTTACCAACTTTTGCAGCTTTCAAAAATGGAATTCTAGTAAATCAAACGCAAACTACAAAATTGGAAGTATTGACCGAATTACTAAAGGAAATTCTTTAATACAGACATTGTTCACGATATTCAACCGTTTCTAAACCTATAAAAAAATGAAATTACCAATTATTAAACATCTTTCACAATTTATAGATGAAAATGATCAAGATTATATTGTAGAAACTATTGAGGTTCTTGAAAATCTTTGTGAAGTATCGTCACTAAAAGACGAAGAATTAGAAGTAATTGGTGAATTAATTTCTAATATGTACGGCGCACTTGAAGTGCATAAAATGGTAAAAGAAGGCAAAGACAAAAAAACCGCTTTGAATGATTTTATGCAACGTGTTTTGGGTTCGATTGATAAATAAAAATTGAAATTAAAAAAAGTAAATGCTCCAAAAAGTTAGTCTCTTTTTGGAGCATTTTTTTTAAATTTTGTTTTCAATTACAAAATTTTGACAATATGTTTTTATCATATTCATCACTTTTCTAAATTCGTTTAAAATTTCATTTTCTGTACCAATTGCTTTAGCAGGATCAGGAAAATTATAATGCATTTTGATGGCTTTGGTCGGAAAAAAAGGACAACGTTCTTTAGCATTATCACATACTGTTATCACATAATCAAACGGAATTTGAAAATATTCCTCTACATTATTCGAAGTATACTTAGAAATATCAATTCCGTCTTCTTGCATGATAGCAATAGCTTTTGGATTCACACCGTGAGTTTCAACTCCTGCTGAATAAATTTTTACATTTCTATCGATTGTAAAATGGTCTAGATAACCATGCGCCATTTGACTTCGACAACTGTTTCCTGTGCAAAGTATTAAAATATTTATCATAACTATTTTTTCTTAAAACTACAAAAAATAAAATTCTGAAAGGTATCAAAAGGAGTTTGATGATCCTCTGTAATACATTCAATCAATTGAAATTCAGATTCAAAAACTGCCTTTATTTTACTTTCAGAATATTGTGTAATGTCTAATCCACTACATTTTTTTGGCCCATTTTCAGAGAATGTACCAATCACCATTTTTCCATTTTTTGCAATTGCTTTTGAAACTAAACTAGCATATTTTTCAATTTGATTTTGTTCGGTTAGAAAATGAAACGAAGCTCTGTCATGCCAAAAATCATAAGATTCTGTAGGCATAAAATCTAAAATATCAGCAACAATAAAGGTGACTTTATCGGCTTTTGTACCTAATCTCGTTTTTATACGTTCGATTGCTTTTGAAGAAATATCCAATAAGGTCACATTTTCAAAACCCTGTTCTAAAAGTTCATCTATCAAATAACTATCGCCACCACCAATATCTATAATTTTGGACTGTTTTGAAATATTTAATTTTGAAATAAAATCTAAAGAAGTTTGTGGCAATTTCTGAAACCAACTCACTTCATTTTCTTGCTTGGTTGCAAATACATTTTCCCAATGTTCTTTTTTTGAATTCATACTAACAACAATTTGATTCCGGTGTACAACAAGATGTTTCCTTTGGTTTCCATTCCCCTATTTTGACTTTCATTTTTTCGGCAGGAATACCACAATGATCTTTGGCTAGACAATCCGTCAGTTTAGATTGCAACTGAAAATTAGTGCCGTCAAAGTCTAAATTAAATTTCCCAATGGTCTCTTTCATTTGGTATTCAACCTCAATTTCTAAATCGGGAATTTGCAATTTTTCTTCAGATAATTCTATGATATGAACCAATTTCTCCGGATGCAAACGATGATCATAATCGTTGGCTTCCCATAATTGAAAATTGGCCACTTCCTCTGTACGAACCGTTCCGCCACAATCTATAAAGTGTTTGGTAACTTTTCCTACTTCAGTGACGTGAAAATGATTGGGTACTAAATCACCATTTGGCAATTGAAATGCAATAGTAGCCAGTTTTTTTAATTCGGATTTAATTTCTGATAATTTCATTTTTTTGGAATATTAGAGTATTGAAAAATTTAATTTTACGATTAACAACATTTGTTTTTTAATTTATGACGAATCGTACTGAAATGATTTTCTATAATATCTAAAGTATCGGGATTGATGCAATAGCAAATAGCCGTTCCTTCTATGTTTCCTTTAATGATATTGGCGTTTTTTAATGCTGCCAAATGTTGAGAAATGGTAGGTTGAGCCAAAGGCAATTCGTTTACAATATCCCCACAAATACAAGTATCTACAGACAATAAATAATCGACAATGGCTATTCGAGCTGGATGTGATAAGGCTTTGAATAAATCTGCCATTGCATTATGTTCTAACGAAAAAGATTCTGATTTTGAAGCTCCCATTGATAATAAATTGTTATATTGCAATATTACGATGTTTTAATATACAAAACATTAAAATTGATGAATTTTTATACTTCAAATGGTTCTTCCCAATTCCGAAATAATTTCATACTTTTGGAAGCTTAAATATAAATTCAATTATGGCTTCAATAACATTAGGAGGAAATCCAATAAACACAAATGGTGAGTTACCAAAAGTAGGAACAAAAGCTACTGATTTTCAATTAGTAAAAAATGATTTATCTGTGGCTACTTTAGCAGATTTTGCTGGAAGCAGATTGGTTTTAAATATTTTTCCGAGTATCGATACAGGAACTTGTGCAACTTCTGTTAGAAAATTTAACGAAAGTGCAAGCCAGTTAAACAACACAAAAGTACTTTGTATTTCTAGAGATTTACCCTTTGCTCAAAAACGTTTTTGTGGTGCAGAAGGTTTAGAAAACGTAATCAATTTATCCGATTTTAATACCGGGAAATTCGGAAAAGACAATGGTTTAGAAATAGTTGATGGTCCTTTGGCAGGTTTGCATTCTAGAGTTGTAATCGTTTTAGACGAAAATGGTATTATACAATACACTGAACATGTTCCTGAAATTGCTGACGAACCTAATTACGAAGCAGCGCTAGCCGCACTTTAATAATATGGAAGAATTTGAAAGAGATAAAACTTTTTTCATAGGACGTTTCAAAAGTATGGGTTTTGCACTAAAAGGTGCCATCAAACTTATTACTACAGAACATAGTGTGATGGTACAAACAAGTATTGGAATTTTGATGATTCTAGCTGGTTTTTATTTTCATATTTCTAGAGAAGAGTGGATGATTCAAACATTGGCAATCGGTTTAGTTCTAGGCATTGAAGGTTTGAATACAGCTGTAGAAAAAGTGGCCGATTTTATTCATCCTGAATTTCACGAACGCATCGGTTTTATAAAAGATATTGCTGCAGGCGCGGTGTTTTTTGCTGCCATGACCGCAATAGTAATTGGATGTTTGATATACATTCCTAAGTTTTCTTAATTTTATAAATTATAATGGCAAAAACGGTAAAAAAAGAAACAACAGACAAGACAGCAGGAAGTTCCGTAGAAAATAAAAAATCTTGGAAAATTACAAGACAACATAAATTGTTGTTTGGGAGTTTGTTGGTTTTGTTTTCCATTGCTTTATTAGTCGCTTTTATTTCTTTTTTTGTTAACGGACAAAATGATCAAAGCGGAGTTGGTAACTTATTAAACCGATCTGAAAAAGTTACTAATTGGTTAGGAAAATTCGGGGTTTTTGTATCTGATTTATTCATTTATAAAGGCTTTGGAGTAGCTTCCTTTTTGTTTGTAAAATTATTTTTCTTGACAGGTTCATTCCTTGCATTAGATATTTCGCTCAAAAAACTCAAAAACATTTGGTTTTGGGATTTATTTGCCATCATAATTATTTCTATCTTATTTGGTTTTTTCGCTACAACATTACCAGAACTTGGCGGTACTATTGGGTTTGAAATGAATTTATTTTCACAAGAATTTATTGGTAAAACAGGTACATTATTAGCATTAATTTTCGGAATCGTTATTTATTTAATTTTCAAAATAAATGTTTCTCCAGATAAAATAAAATCGTTTTTTGAGAAAAACAAAAAAGAGTTTAGTGAGGATTTAAATACACTAAAAACACCTATAAATACAAGCGATTATAATTTAGAAGAATTTGCTGTAAATGATGATGATGATATTGCAGAGCCTGAATTAAAACCTATTTCTAAATTTGAAATCAATAAAGAAGATTTAAAACCTACCATACAAAATGCTTCTGAAATAAAAATGGAACCTACCTTAAAAGAAGCTCCATTTACTGTTACTCCTGCAACTACTCCAGAAATTATTCATACCAATGATGAAGCTTTTGTAATCGAAAAAGCGCCAGAAGAAGATATCATTGAAGAAAATTTAGCTTCAAGATTAGTAGCCGATTTTGGATTGTTTGATCCAACTTTAGAATTATCAAATTATAAATTTCCAACTTTAGATTTATTAAAAGAATATTCCACTGGTGGTATTACTATTAATCAAGCTGAACTTGAAGAAAATAAAAACAATATTGTAGAAACCCTTCGCAACTACAAAATAGAAATTGCACAAATAAAAGCAACCGTTGGACCATCGGTAACGTTGTATGAAATTGTTCCCGAAGCGGGTATCCGAATTTCTAAAATAAAAAGTTTGGAAGACGATATTGCCTTATCCCTTTCTGCATTAGGTATACGAATCATTGCTCCTATTCCTGGAAAAGGAACCATAGGTATTGAAGTTCCAAACAAGAATCCAACTATGGTTTCGATGAAGAGTGTAATTGGTTCTGCTAAGTTTCAAGAAGCCGAAATGGAATTGCCAATTGCATTAGGAAAAACCATTTCTAACGAAACATTTGTAGTGGATTTGGCCAAAATGCCTCACTTATTAATGGCTGGTGCTACCGGACAAGGAAAATCGGTAGGATTAAATGCTGTATTGACTTCCTTATTGTACAAAAAGCATCCTGCGGAAGTAAAATTTGTTTTGGTCGATCCGAAAAAAGTAGAATTGACTTTGTTTAATAAAATCGAGCGTCATTATCTTGCCAAATTACCCGATTCTGGCGATGCCATTATTACAGATAATACTAAAGTAATCAATACATTGAATTCGCTTTGTGTTGAAATGGACAACCGTTATTCTTTATTAAAAGATGCCATGGTTCGAAACATTAAAGAATATAACGATAAATTCAAATCTAGAAAACTAAATCCAGAAAACGGACATCGCTTTTTGCCTTACATTGTTTTGGTGGTCGATGAGTTTGCCGATTTGATTATGACAGCTGGAAAAGAAGTAGAAACACCCATAGCACGATTAGCACAATTGGCTCGAGCCATTGGAATACATTTGATAATTGCGACTCAACGTCCATCGGTGAATGTCATTACCGGTATTATAAAAGCCAATTTCCCTGCGAGAATAGCTTTTAGAGTAACTTCTAAAATAGATTCAAGAACTATTCTTGACACACAAGGTGCTGATCAATTGATTGGTCGTGGTGATATGTTGTATACCAACGGTAATGATGTAGTACGTGTGCAATGTGCTTTTGTAGACACACCAGAGGTTGAAAAAATTACTGAATTTATAGGTTCTCAAAAAGCATATCCTGATGCTTATTTGCTTCCAGAATTTGTTGGAGAAGAAAGTGGCATCAATCTTGATATAGACATTTCCGAGAGAGATGGATTGTTTAGAGAAGCTGCAGAAATAATTGTAACGGCTCAACAAGGATCAGCATCACTTTTGCAAAGAAAACTGAAATTGGGATACAATAGAGCGGGTCGATTAATAGATCAATTGGAAGCTGCCGGAATTGTTGGTCCTTTTGAAGGAAGCAAAGCAAGAAGTGTGAATATTCCTGACTTGACATCTTTGGATCAATTTTTTAACAATGAACAAAATAATTCATAAAAATGAACCCATTTTTTAAATTTTTATTCTTCTTTATTTTTAGTATTTCCATTCAAGCACAAGACAAAAAAGCTAAGGATTTGCTAGACCAAGTCACGACTAAAGTAAAAAGTTATGATAATATCGTAATTGATTTTAAATATTCCTTAAACAATTCAAAAGAAAATATCAATCAAGACAGTAAAGGAAATGTTACTTTGAAAGATAATTTATATGTTTTGAATTTAATGGGAGTTACCAAAATATTTGACGGGAAAAAAATCTACACCATCAATCCCGAAGATGAAGAAGTGTCAATTTCAAAATTTAGTGAGAAAGATGATAATGCCATCACACCATCAAAAATGTTAACTTTTTTTAATACAGGATACAAATTCAATTGGGATATAGCTCAAAATGTTAAAGGAAGACAGATTCAATATATAAAATTAACACCTATAAGTGCCAAAGACCAACGCAAAGAAATTCTCTTAGGTGTTGATGTTCAGACCAAAAACATCTATAATTTGATTGAAGTAGGTAAAAACGGAACAAAAACAACATTGACTGTTAATTCTTTTAAAACCAATCAACCATTGTCAAAAAATCAATTTACCTTTGAGGCGAGTAAATATTCAAAATACTACATCAATAAGCTAGATTAATTTGAAGTGAAAATCCTAGATAAATACATTTTAAAAACATTTGTGATTACATTTACTTCGGTATTTGTAATCCTTTTTTTTATATTTATTCTTCAAACGGTTTGGCTTTTTATTTCTGAATTGGCAGGTAAAGATTTAGATTTAATAATGGTTCTGAAATTCTTGTTGTTTTCTATGCCAAGAATTATTCCATTGGTTTTACCACTTTCTGTCCTACTCGCCTCCATTATGACCTTTGGTGACTTTGCAGAAAATTATGAATTTGCTGCTATGAAATCGGCAGGAATTTCACTTCAAAGAGCCATGAAAGGATTAGTCGTTTTTATTTTTTTTCTAAGTATTGGTGCATTCTTTTTTGCCAATAATGTAATTCCTTATGCTGAATATAAATTTATTAACTTCAGAAAAGATATTGCTCAACTAAGACCCGCATTGGCAATTGCCGAAGGACAGTTTAGTGATGTTGGCAGTTACAACATTAAAGTAGATAAAAAATCAGGAGAAAACGGCAATTTTTTGACAGGGGTTACCATCCATAAAAAATCAAATAATTTTGATGGAAGTAAGAATGTTATTAAATCGAAAACAGGAGAATTGATTAGCAATGATAAATCAAATGTTTTGAAATTGGTTTTGAAAGATGGCTATTATTATGAAGATTTAGTTCCTAAAAAATATGAAGATCGTAAAAATTTGCCCTTTGCAAAAAGTTCGTTCAAGAAATACATCATCAATATTGATTTATCAAAGTTAAATGGTGCTGGTGCTCAAGACACTCAAATCACGAATACCAATACGATGCTCAATTTAAACGAATTAGTCTATACGATTGATTCCTTAAATAGAAATTACAAAAAAGATTTGATTTCCTTTACTGATAATATCTCGCAAAGAAACAGTTTTGTATCTATTAATAGTATTGAAAAAGATAGTGTGAAATCAGTTTTGAAGCAAGATTTGTTATCCAACTACGACACAAAAAAACAACTCGAAATATTGAAATTTGCAGGTAGTGCCATAACCAATACCAACTATTCTATTGATGGTTCTCAAGCCGAAATGGATTATAAGCAAAAAACAATAAACACCCATTGGATAGCATTGTACGACAAATTTGTAATTGCTTTTGCATGTTTGTTAATGTTTTTTATAGGAGCACCTTTGGGAGCGATTATCAGAAAAGGAGGATTAGGTTTGCCAATTGTTTTTGCGATTCTTATTTTTATTATATTCCATTTTATAAATACTTTTGGAAAAAAAGTAGCTCAAGAAAACGGTTTAACACCTTTTTTAGGTTGTTGGATGTCCTCGATTATTTTAACACCCTTAGCCGTCTTATTAACGTATAGAGCAACAAACGATATTGGTTTGATCAATTTAGATGTGATCTTACACCCTTTTCAAAAATTATTCAAAAAAATATTTCCTACTAATACTTAATCCATTATAATGCAACTAGAAAAAATAAAACTCAATACTATTGAAGAAGCTATTGAAGATATTCGTCAAGGAAAAATAATTATAGTTGTTGATGATGAAGATAGAGAAAACGAAGGCGATTTTCTAGCCGCGGCCGAATTGGTGACTCCAGAAATGGTCAATTTTATGGCCACTCATGGTCGTGGTTTAATATGTGTACCATTAACTGAGAGTAGATGCAAAGAAATTGGTTTGCATGCCATGGTCAATAACAATACCGATCATATGGAAACTGCTTTTACAGTATCTGTAGATTTAAAAGGAAACGGAGTTACAACAGGAATATCAGCATCAGATAGGGCAAAAACAATTTTAGCATTAGTAGATCCAACTACAAAATCATATGATTTATCAAGACCTGGACATATTTTTCCCCTTATAGCCAAACAAGGTGGTGTTTTGAGACGAACAGGTCACACCGAAGCTGCTATAGATTTTGCTAGATTAGCTGGGTTTAAATCGGCAGGCGTAATTGTTGAGATTATGAACGAAGATGGATCAATGGCTCGTTTACCTCAATTGGTAGAGGTTGCCAAAAGATTTGACCTTAAACTTGTTTCTATAGAAGATCTAGTTGCTTATAGAATGCAACATGACAGCTTAATTGTCAAAAAAGAAGATTTTGATATTGAAACCCGATTTGGAACTTTTAGATTAAGAGCCTATCAACAAACCACCAATAAACAAATCCATATAGCCCTTACCAAAGGCACTTGGAATATTGGTGATTCTATATTGACCCGTATCAATTCGACACTTGTTAATAATGATATTTTAGGCACTTTAACCAACAATGCGGATAAGAAATTAGATAATATGTTTCAATTGATAAATGACGAAGGAAAAGGGGCTATTTTATTTATCAATCAAGAAGCACAAGGATCAAATTTGTTAAGTAGAATAACCGAATTAAAAAAGTTGCAATCACAAGGTATTTTTAAAGCGCCACAAATTGTGATGGATATTAAAGATTTTGGAATTGGAGCACAAATCCTTCATGATATAGACATTTCAAAAATACGACTGGTATCCAATGCGGAACAAACCAAGCGTGTAGGAATGATTGGTTATGGACTAGAAATAACAGAATATGTTTCATATTAATTAATTTAGGTAGATTTTAGTCATTATAAATCACTGATTTTTATATACTTAAAAATTAATAAAAATAAATCGATTATTTGTAAAAATAGTTTTTGGAAAACAAAAAAAGGTTCCTATATTTGCATCCGCATTACGGAAGTAGTTGCAACATATTGGAGAAATGGCAGAGCGGTCGAATGCGGCAGTCTTGAAAACTGTTGACTGTAACAGGTCCGGGGGTTCGAATCCCTCTTTCTCCGCCATTAGAA
>JAYTIV010000022.1:0-37623 GCA_043731625.1 Flavobacterium sp.
GCATTTACATACGTACAAGACAATTGTCCAGCAGCTAATAATGAAGTTCTTTCAATAAAGGCAGATCTTTGTTGATTGGCAGCACTTATAAATGGATATCTACCACCAGAAGCCGTAGGATCTGTACCAGCAGTTACTGTACTACCAGCTCCTGTTAAAGCCCAATATCTATTAAATTTACCACTAGTAAAACCACCAGCAGTATATACTAAGGCGCCAATTGCTCCAGCACCTGTACCTGTTGCAGTACCTGTACCTAAAGTAAGTTTATTTGCACCTAAAGCCACTTTACCAGCAGTAAAGTTTAAGTTTCCTCCAATATTCAAATTGTTAAAATTCCAAATAACATTTGGAACAGCACCATTACTATTATTAAAAGTAAGATTACGAATTACCGATGTAGTAAAGGTACCAGTACCACCAACCGTTTGAACAGTTGAACCATTTAAGGTTAAAATATTAGTGGTTACAATACCTTTTGATAAATCGATAGTACCATCATTGGTAATGTTACCCGCTACAGCAATACTTTTACCAGTAGTACCGTTAAAAGCATTTAAGGTACCTCCACTATTTACGGTTAAATTTCCTCCTACTAAAAAAGTGGTTGGAGTAGTCCCATAAGCTAAAGTACCTGTAGAATTTATTGTAACATTGTTTGCAGCTTGGTTTAAAGCATCAACAGTTACGGTATGTCCTGCAGCAATGGTGATATTATCTGCAGCTGAAGGCACTGAAGCTAAATCCCATGTACCTGGAGCAGAATAATTACCTGTTGCAACAGAAGTATAATTTCCAGGCAAAGATGATACTAATGAAATATTATCAACTGAACCTCCTGGGTTAGTACCACCGCTAGTATCACTTTTCCAAGAAAAGATCAATCTAAATGTGGTTCCTGCTAGAGAGGAAGGCAAATAAAAAGTAGCCGTTTGAATGGTCGTAACTAAGTTCGCAGAACCAACAAAAGTCGCTCCTGTAATACCTGCTGGCACTAATGCCAAACCAGATCCTGGATGTGTCCCTCCAACTGGTATAATGGTTGTTGGCGCAGTAAAAACTTGCAACATATCCCAAGTAGATTCACCATTAGCAATCCAATTAAAAGTTAAGGCAATTTTTGATTCACCTGCAGGAACTGTAATGTCACGATAAAAATAATTTAAAGTGGAAGCTCCAACATCATACCCATTTGTAACTCCAGCTGTATTAGAAGTATACGCTGAATTTCCAGCAAAAGGAGCTGTTGCTACTGCAGTACCTACTACAAACTGATTTACAGATGCACTGTTGGCAACTGTCCATCCGTTTAAAGCAAATGTAGCTCCATTATTAAAACCACCGTCTCCAGCAGCACTAATTAATGTGGTTTGAGCAGATACTATATTCCCTAATGAAAGAAAAAAAAGTATCATTAAAACGAGCCAAGATTTATTGGCTTTGCTGGAGTTCGTGGGCGGTGAGCCTCCGATTTCACCAACATCTTTTTTGAGCCAGGTATCCCTACCAGAACTCAAAGAATTGTAGTTTACAATCATAATTTAAAAAAATTGGGTTAAATTAAAGGGTTAATATATAAAAAAAGATAACACAACATTAACAAAACATTTAAATACTCGTTGAAATGCATAATAAAAACGTTAAAAAACACAAGTATTACGAAAATAGGTTTTTTTTCTTATATTTTTTAATATTCTTTAATTCGTATGGCATTTTTGTAAAAAAAATAACCCCTTCCGAATCGAAAGGGGTTACTAGAAAAACTGTTTTATAGATGTCTAATACACGATTTTTTTGTTGACTTGAACTCCATCTGCTGAAGTCACTTGCACTAACAAAACCTGATGGGCAATTGTCAAATTATTCAAGACAATTTTTGAAGAAGTAATGTTTGCTTTTGAAAAAATCTCACGTCCATTGATATCAAATACTTTTACTGATTGCATGTTGAAATTGGCCGTTTCAATTGTAATCGAAGTGGCGTTATGATAGACAAGAACTGCATTTTCATTAAATACAGAAGTACTAGTTGCCAATGCACCATTGGTATAGCGCAATACAAAACGAATGTTAAAAGTACCTGATTCGGTTACAAAACTATACCCACCGTCTCTTAAGTTGTGATACACATTTAACAAGGTATCATGAAGGTATACTGGAATGGATGTATCCGTAAACAAACCATCTTGATGTGATAAATCTATTGTATAAGTTCCAGCAGTAGAAGCTTTATATCCTAAAGCCACTTGATCATTTACATCAAAAGGCAATGCTCTTCCTTGAATAGTCATGTTTTTGGAATCTGCAATAGTATACATACTTATCACATTACCTGCTTCAATTGCTTCTCCGTCTAATCCATTCTCGAAACCATTAGTTGCATTTTCTATATAACCAACCAATACTTCTTTAAAAGCACCAGAGTCATTCTTTAAATCCAACCACAAACGGTGTCTTTCTATATTTTCATATGGATCTACTTGACTATTCAATCGGTAGAATTGTGAATTCAATCCAGACAAACGCATCGAGTTTCTATATGTTAAAGTTCCAGTAGTCACCCCTTTTACAAAGAAAGATTGTGCAGCAGCGATGTTTCCAGTTGGTATAGAATTATTTACTCCTGAATTCAATGAAGCTCTTGTTCCTCCTGTAATGTTATACAAAGCATAATCATTAAATACATAATTTAATAAAGCTGGCGGAGTATTGTGTGTCCAAAAGTAGAAAGTAGTTCCAACACCTGGAGCTCCTAACGTTCCTGTATTTCCTGACATTAATAGATTAGCACTTAAAGCACTTGGATATGGATTTCCTAATAAGTTCAAATCATTGGCTCCATTCACAATGATACTATGCGTATAATCACCATTGTTTGGTACTCCATTGGCAACACCATCTCCAAAATTAGCGACAAAAACTGTTGGTGTAGTATCATAAGGTGCTGCATTTGGACCACGGATGATATACCCCTCACCTGCCGTCATGGTTGTAAGTGCTGGAGTAGCTACTTGCACCCAATTGTAGGTTCCTATAGCAGCATTCCACCAATAGTATTTATCTGGTTGAGTAGTTGGCGAAATCACGCCAATAATTTGTGGTGAAACTGGCGATGACCAAAAGGTATAATCAAACTTACCAACTGGAGTTGTATTTCTAATATAGCGTATATACCCTGAATTCAAGTTTGTGGTTGGTGTAGCCGTTTGCAACAAACTAGCATTGTTATTAAAAGTCAATATACCACCTGCCGCAACTCTTACTTCATTGGTAACAGTGATGGTCACTCCTGTTGGTACCACCATATTTCCAATTGCAGTAACCGTTAGCGAGCAAGCAGAGAATGGCATTTGTAATGCAGGCAACACACCATCAATAATGACTTTTTTAGTTGCATCTGGAGTAATACCACCTACCCAAGCACCGGCTGTCCAAGTGGCTTTAGGCACTGTTATACTATGAGTAGCAGAAAAAATATTCGGACAACCTGCAACAGACACTACCATTCGGTAATAACGATCATTAGCAAGTAACCCTATAGAAGTTCCTAAAATGGTAGTCACACCTGCAGATGCAGGAACAGTTGTTAATCCAGAGGAGAAAGCGGCATCATTTGCATATTCCCAACGTAATATTACTCCTGTTCCAGGAGCTCCTGTATAATCAAGATTAGAGACAATATTTGATGGATATCCACCACAAACTATTTGATTTGGTGTAAGCGTACCTCCTGTTCTTGGAGTTATAGTTACTGTAGCAGTTGTTGATGTTGAACATCCTAAACCACTCGAAGAGGTAGCGGTATAGATTTGAGTAGAAGTTGGCGAGGCATAAACGGTACCTAACCCACCACCTAAATAAGGCGTGTTTACAGTTGCACTTGTATAGGAACTGTATAATCCAGCAATTGGAGACCATGTAATCGCCGATGTAAAATCGCCTTGAATTAAGAAATTATCAATCGCCCAGTGCCAGTCCCAAGTGGAATCATATTTAAATCGAATATAAACCGTTGCATTTCCAATGTATGGAGATAAATCTAAAACGGTATTTGAAAAATTATTTTGAGTCCCTATACTTCCTGTTGCAGGCGGGCTTAAAGAAAAGAAACTTGTTCCATCTGTTGATATTAATATTTCAGTGGTATCACTTCCGGTAATCGATCTAAAATATTCCCAAAAACTTAACGATGCTGTCACTAATAATGGATTACTTAAATCAAAAGGAGCAGATGTTAATGTGGTAGAAGATACCACAGCTCCGCAAGATGACAAACAGACATCATCAGAGTTAGATAGAAAAAACTGAGAATTATCATTACTTACAATGGTATTCCCATTGGTTGCATAACCACTTGGACGCAGGGTCCAATCAGCTTCTGCAGGAAATAAAGCACCAGTTGTTATATTAGTTCTAGTCCAACCAGCTGGTATACCAGCACCATTAAATCCTTCACTATAGATGGCTGTTCCAGCAACAATACCACCAGTAGCGACCAGTGCTGTAGCAATGTTTTGACAAATAGTAGTCGCATTGGGTGTTATGGAAATAGGTGTTGGCGGTTGATTTTCAACTGAAGTAAAGTCTACCGTTGTGGTTGCAAATGTAGTGGTATTCAACCCTGTCAAAGTATACTTTGTTGTTGATGAAGGATCAAATGTATAGGTTGGTGCAGTTCCAGATACCGTTCCAGAATTTGTCCAAGTATAAGTATTATAATTTGCTAAAGGAGAAGTAATGCTTACTGCCGAAGTTGGAATACCAGCGCAAGTGGTTTGGGTATAACTACTCAAAGTAATGGCTGGTGGTGCAGGAGTAACATTGACGGAATAGTCCTCAAATACTTGAAAAGTTCCTACTCTACAAGAATTAGTAACGGGTCCAAAATCTTGTCCACCAATTCGAATTCTGTGCAACCCTAATGGAGCACCTAATGGCACAACAAAGGTACCGGTTATTGTTGAAGGTATAGCATTTGTTGGGGTTGCTGGTAATATATAAGATTCACCTGCATCAAGAAAATCCCCATCATTATTCCAATCGGCAAACAAACCAGACTCATAGGTAAATCCTGTTTGATAGGTTAAGGATATAGAAACAGTCGCACCTTGAGCAACATTATTAACCAAGGTTGTATAGTTACCATACCCACCTGGCTCTAAACCTGTTGTGTTGTTGATGGTTCCCATAGTGACATTGGTCAATCCAATACCATCAGGCAAACCAGTTTGATTTGGAACACAGTAAACAAAGGGTATAATGGGTGCAGCAGGTGTTGAAAATGTTCCAGGCACTAGAGTCCAATAACTTTGATCCCCACTACCACAATTAGAACGTACCCAAAAAGAATAAGTACTACTTGGCGTTAAGCCAGATAAATTTGCAAACGTAGTGCCAGCAGGTGTAGTACCTGTAGGTATTGTTGCATTTGTAGGTGGCACACCTGTTGTATTATAATAATAAGCATACCCACCAGCAGGCGCTGCTACAGGAGCAACCCAACTAATAATAGCAGAATACGCAGAAATAGAACCAGCCAATAATGAGGTTGGCGACAAACATGTCGTTACTCGTACATCGATATCATCTATTAAAACCCTTTCGTTTGACGCTTCTGATGTATCATTAAATCCAAAAAAGAACACACCTGATGTAGCAGGTATAAAATTGATCACTTGCGTGAAAGGACCATTTTTAAAACCTACATGATCCGATAGTGGCGTTACTATCATAGCAGCATCATAAGGGGAAGTACCATAACGCACCGTTAAATTTTGAGAGGACGCTGCAAAAGTATTAGCGGTACCATAAACATAAGACAAACGATAAGAAACTCCAGCCGTCAAACTAATACCTTGTGTAAAATACGTGGTATAATTATCTTGACCACCACTTACAGCGCATCGTGCGTGACGTGTTGGAAAACCATAATCTGGCACAGAGGCATCCGAAGTGACCCAAACTCCTTGAGGATAGGGCGCTGGTGTAACCGAATTTTCTACACTATTACAAGCAGGAAAAATAGGGACTACTGCAGAAGCGAAATTTTGTGTATAGGGAATTGTCGTTACAAAAGGATCTGCAAATGGATTACATAAAGTAGTAAACGTTCCTGCTGCTGACCAACCACCTGCAGCACCACAATTAGATCGAACATAAATATAATAGACAGTAGAAGCGCTTAGCCCTGTTATATTGGCTGTCAATACACCAGCCCCTACAGACCCAGTTGGAGCAGTTCCAGCAACTGGATATATCACATTTAATTGATTTGGAGCAGTAGTAGAAACTAAATATTGATAACCACTAGCAGGCAATGACGTAGAAGCGGTCCAAGTTATGGTAGCACTATTATTGGTAATCGATACAGGTGTTGCTCTTGGTCTTGTTGGCGCAAAACATGGAGGCGGTGTCCAATCCAGAGTAGTTACAACTTGTATAGTTCTTGTAGTTGCAAATTTCATATAAACATTACTCAAATTTGATGTACCATTAACCAATACTGGAGAAGCTGGTGGCCATACTGTATTTGCTGTAACCCAGCTTCGATTGCGCCAATCTAAATTAGTTTCTCCTCTTAAACCTACTTGCCCTGTTGTATTTCCTGTAGAAGTTGCCACATTAGCTAATGCGTCATATTTCAACTGAACTATATTTGAGGTTTCTCTTAGTATAATTTGCATACGAATAGGCCCATTTGTCAAACCTGTACCAGCGCCTCTTAAACAATTATATTCAACTGTAAAAGTCTTACTCCCAGCAATTCCCTCTGTTTGA
This sequence comes from Flavobacterium sp., assembly GCA_043731625.1. GTDB lineage: Bacteria > Bacteroidota > Bacteroidia > Flavobacteriales > Flavobacteriaceae > Flavobacterium. The sequence goes on from JAYTIV010000022.1 coordinate 6,778, forward strand.
TATTGAATATTTAAAAGATTAGGCAATAAATTTCTACCATAAACAGCTATAGCACCATCATAGGTTTCTATACTTGATATTGGTGTATAATTTGTTGCTGTTGGAGCTGACCCGAAAGTGATAAATCCATTAGAAGAAATATAACATTGGGTATAATTTTTACCATTAAAAGTAAAAGTAAATCCAATATTTACTGCACCTGAAATATAATTATCATCTCCTATACCATTAACTCCAGAATTGGCTAAAGTTACATTAACAGGTGACGTACCATAAGGAATTGGAGTATACGTTTGTGTCACACCAGAACCACCAGGCACATAGCTACTCACCTGAGCTTGCGTAGTATAAAATCCAACAAGAACAAACATAGCAAGCATCAGCGTTTTGAAACGGCTCTTTAGTATATTACTTTTTCTTGCTGGGGAACAAAAATCGTGTAGTAATCTTTTCATCATAAATAGGTATATTAAGTAAAATAGGGTAATTTAATTATCATATAGTTCTTGTTAAAAAAAACAGTTTCTTAACAAAATTAAAACAAAACACTTTATTTCAAGCGTATAAATTTACATTAAAAGTTGAAACTAAATAATTATTAAACGAAAAATGTGCAGTTTTTCGTTTAAAAACCAATAAATTCGACAATTAACTTGCTTTATCTTTAGTAAAAATTAGATTTTATAACTTTTTTTATAAGAAAAAGGATTACTAATAGATTTACTTAAAAACAAAAATAGTATTTTTTTTAAACTTTCTATTAATTTAACTTTAAATTTTACGAACAAGAATAATTTTTTATTAGAAAACTAGAAATCATAACCTTTTGATTCTGAATAGCTATCCATACAAGACGGTTGGAAAAGCGTGCTCATTTTGCCTTTTAACACAATCTATTTTCTCGTCTATTCGTGTGTTTTTTTGTGCAGGAAAAAAAACAAAAAAGGTATCGAGAATAATAAAAAAGCGAATAGCACTTGAACAGTCAGAGTAGCAATCTATTCATCGTCTATTCGAGTGTTTTTTGTGTAGTGTAACGAAACAAAACTTCTCGATACAATTTTCTACGAAAATTACTCGAAGTGACGAGTATCGAGAATAAAAAAAAATATAAATCACTCGAAGTGACGGTTTAGAAATCTATTCATCGTCTATTCGACTATTTTTTGTGCAGGGAAACGAAACAACACTTCTCGATACAATTTTCTATCGAATAGCACTCGAACAGACGGTGTTGAAATCTATTCTCCATCTATTAGAGTGTATTTGTGTAGTGAAACGAAACAAAACTTCTCGATACGATTTTCTATCGAAAAGCACTCGAAGTGACGGGTATCGAGAATAAATAAAAATATAAAACACTCCTAGTAAAGAAAAACAAAACCAAAAAAAACCTCCCAAATCAATGGAAGGTTTTGTTCATCTTAACCTACTAAAACCAAAATGAATTATTTATGCAATTGTACTTGTATAATTTGACGCTTTTTTCAAGAAAGCTTTGATTAACAAACGATTTGGAGCTATTCCTGAAGTCATCATTTGTTTTTTGCTTGATTGCTCAGTAGCTTGATTCCCGTTAGTCGTTTGTTTTGTTCCCATAAACCAAGAAACAAAACTCATGGTTTCGTTTGCTGATACATTTTGTGATACTGTTGTTGCTGTGATTTCAGTTGTTGTAGCTGAAGCAACTGTTGATGCCACGTTTTGAGCCGACATTCCAAAGCTAGAAAATAAAACTACAGCCAACAAAACAACCCATCTTGTGGTAGTTGCTTTTGAAGTTGTAGTAGTTGTTTTCATATCTTTTTTATTAAAGTATCCGTTTCTTCTGGATTACATTACAAATCTAAGGCAACAACACAGTCCTACCTCACATTTTCGATAAGGTGCTACAAAACTCGTTTAAACTACAAAAAAGGTAATTCTTAATCCTTTCGTCTAAAAAATATGCACTTTATGGAGTGCCTTTTTGTCAATTATCGACGAACGACACTACTGATAGTGAGCATGTACTACAAAAAAAGCCCTAACAGTTCAGAAAGGGCTTTTGGAGTTGTTTTTTAATCGGATTAAAGCATCACTTTCTTTACCACCGATTGATTTTGACTAGATGTGATTTTTAATAACATCACTTGATGGGTAACGCCTACAGCAATACTAGTAGTTGTTGCATTAATCTTGCTTTTGGTTAATAACAATTTTCCACTAATGTCGTATACCAAAACAGTATCCATAGGAACAGTTCCTGTCTCAATCAATAGCTTTTGGTCTTGTAGCGTCACAACTACATCATTTCCATTAAAAACATTTTGTGTTGTTGCCAAGGCATTAGCATATCGAATTTCAAAACGAGTAGGATAAACACCAGCAGATGCTTCAAAAGTATAGCTCCCTGCTTTCAAGTCTTGAACCGCATTGGTCAAGTTATCTTTTAATAAAACACGTTGGTCTGCAGGAATAAACAATCCATCAAAACTGGCAAGGGTGATCGTATAACTTCCGGCTGACTGTACTTTGAAAGTCAGCGGAACAACATCCGTTTGCACAAAAGGCAATCCTTTGGCGTGAATAGCATATTCTTCACCATTCAAGTAAGAATTCAAAGCCGTTGTATTGTCATTAAAAAATTTACCATCCATAGCCAAGTCAACTCCAGCAGTTGCATTCGGCATATACGCCACCATCATCTGATGGTATAATCCTGACGTATTGGTCAAGTTCAACCAAATTCTGCTTCTGTTTTCGTTTACTCTCAAAAACTGATTTCTTGTATCCGCCACTCGCATAGCATTAGTAAAAGTAAACGAGGAGGTTGTTGCTTTTGTAACAAAACCTTGACCTACTTGTATGGTACCATTTGGGGTATATCGCAAGGGGTTACTCAAATCATTCAAGTCACACCCTACTCCACCAGCCAAAGTATAAGTAGCATAAGAACCATTTACCCCATTATTGGTTTTTCTCCAAAAATACAAAGCTTCGGTTATGCCATTAGCAGTTATAAACTGATCAGCATCTATTGCAGACGGATAAGGATTTCCTACTGCATTATAGGTATTTGTTGTTACAGGAATAGTAAAAGTTCCATTATTAGGAACTCCAGTAAAAGTACCTGTCCAAGAAGTGGGTATTGTATCGGGATGTGTATTGGGTACACGTATCAAATATCCAACGGCTGAGTTAAAAACATTTAACTCTGGATTTGCCAGTGGTTCAAAGGCATTCGTAACCGAATTATATATGTTAAAACGATTGGATATTGTCGCAGGCGAAAATGCTTGTACGTTTTGATTCGCAACTGGTGATGACCATAACGTATAATCCAAACGTTTCAATGGCGAACTAACTCTTTTCACTATAATGTTACCTGTATTGACAGCATTAGCTTGTAATTGAATTAAACTAGCATTAGAATTCAAAGTAAAACTTCCTGAAACTACTGTAAGAGCACCATTCAGCGTAACGGTATTTCCTGCATTAATCACAACAACCGCATTGTTATTTACTGTCAAAGTATTGGCTACTAAAATACCCGAAGAGGTATAATTACCCACAATTACAGCATCAGAAGTAAGAGTTGGCACACCATTATTCCATGAAGTACCGTTCCAAGTGGTTGTAACCAATACGGCTGAATTTGCATTCATTGGTACAACAGTTGCAAATACGGTTGTAGTAAAAGTAAGCAAACCAATAAACAAAAGCATTATACTGTTTTTTATAAGTAGTGCTTTTTTGTTGTTGAATGTCATTATGGAATTCATTTTCATAAAGGGAATAGTATTTATTTTAAATTTTCGGCAAAAGTAGTACATCTATTCAATGCAAATAAATTTTCAGGACTAACTGCATGAATTGACGTTTAAAGGAACAATTTGAGTTGAACAGTAGCCTTTTACAAAAAAAACAACTGTTTAATATTACCTTAATTGGAAATTTTCCTGTTGGTAAAACAAAAAAAAACCTTCCAAATCAATGGAAGGCTTCTTTCATCTTAACCTAACTATAAATAAAATGTATTATGCGATGGTGTTGTTGTAAGCTGCCGCTTTCTTTAAAAAAGATTTAATCAGCAAACGGTTAGGAGCAATTCCTGACGTCATCATTTGTTTTTTGCTAGAAGACTCTTGTGTTTGATTGGCATTCGGAGTTTGTTTTGTTCCCATAAACCAAGATACAAAACTCATCGTTTCATTTGCAGTTACGTTCTGACTTACAGATGCCGTTGCTTCGATTGTTGGAGTAACGATATTTTCAGTAGTGCTTTCTTGAGCTGACATTTCAAAACCAGAAAAAAACAATACCGCAAACATTACCATTACTTTAAAAGTTGAAGCTGTTGTAGTTGTTGTTTTCATAATTCTTAATTTAATATAATTTGTTTTGCTTTATTGACAAGACAAATCTAGGGCAACAATCAACTGTTCCATAATTTTTTCGTTGACAAACCATAATACTCGTTTAAACAACCAAATCCTCATTTTTAATGTATTTCAGCCAAAATTTATGCTTTTCAAAGGTTGTCTTTAGGCACTTCCTCGACCAAATACCGCACTCTTTTTTGGTTTTAAACCAAAAAAAAAGCACTTTCTAATAAGAAAGTGCTTTTTAGTATTTTTTAGAGTGGTTTTTAATTCACTATTTTCTTGGTAATGGTTTCATGGGTAGTTGAAGTAATTTTTACTATCAATACTTGATTTGTTGTTCCAGTTGGAATTCGTACTTCGGTTGCATCAATATGTTTCTTTGAGACCAACAATCGACCACTGATATCATAGAGGTGTACCGATGCCATTGCAATTGTTCCGGTTTGGATTACAATGTCTTGATTTTGTTTATAAACAACTACTGCATTTTCAGTAAAAGCAACTTGACTTAAAGCGGTAGGATTTTGATAGACTATTTCAAATCGACTGTTATATACTCCAGACTCACTTACAAAAGTATAACCTCCTAATTTCAAATCGTAAAGGGTATTTAATAAATTATCTTTTAAAAATAGCGATTGACCTTGTGCAAACTGACCATCAAAATGATCTAAACCTATAGTATATTCTCCTGCTAATTGAGCTTTAAAACCCAAGGGTACTATATCGGTTGAAAGTTGTGACAAACCTCTACCTTGAATAGCATACTCTTCATTGTTTATTATTGATGTTAGAGCAGTTTGACTATCGTTAAAGAATTTCCCGTCAATGGCAGCATCAACACCTGTAGTAGCATTGTTTAAATAAGCTACCATAGTTTGACAAAAGTTTCCTGTAGTACTCGTAAGATTTAACCAATACCTGCTTTTAGGTGTCAATGTATTATCAATTGCAATTCGTAACAAAGGAGCAACTGTATTGCCTCTTCTAAAAGCATTTGAAAAAGTTATCGTATTTGAAGTTGGCTTTACAATAAAACCTTGACCAACTTGCAATACACCATTTGGCGCTAACAACAAGGGGTCGCCACCTGAATTAGATACACCACCAGCTGTAGTATAAGTAGCATAGGATGGATTATTGGTATTGTTGGTTTTCCTCCAGAAATACAAGGCTTCTGTAATACCATTGGAAGCAATAAAATCATCGGCGTCTATTGCAGATGGATACGGATTTCCGACCGCTGTATACAACCCACTGCTAACACCTAGATTGACTGTACCATTATGAGGAGTGCCCGTAAAAGTACCTGTAAAAAGGGTTGGCGTTGTTGCTGGGTGCGTATTTGGCATACGAATTAAGTATCCTATACCAGTAGTAAAAGGGGTTGTTGCTGGAGTAGCATCAGCTACATATAAATTGGTACTCGAATTATAAGTATAAAAACGATTAGAAAGTGTCATCGGAGAAAATGATTGTAACATTTGACCATCTACTGGTGAAGACCACATTACATAATCCAAACGCATTAGATTAGGTGTGTTTCTTTTGATGATGATGTTTCCTGTGTTGGCAACCGTTGTTGTTTGCAATAAATTAGAATTATTGTTTAATGTAAAACTACTACCGCTATTTACCGTCAAACTACCATATAAAGAAACATTGTGACCCGAAACAATTGTAACAATTGCATTATTCGATACAGTCATCGAACATGCATTGATACTGGCGGTAGAAGTAAAATTTCCTGTAATCAAAACCGAAGAAAGTGTCGTAGGTACTCCATTGTCCCAACTAGTTCCATTCCAAGTAGTCGTATTACCCATACCTATCGTTACTACGCCAGAAGTTACTGGTGTGCAAGAACCATTGGTTACTACAGCTCTAAAATAAGTTATTGCCGAAAGATTTCCTGTCTGAACGCCTGCTAATACTGTACTTGTTGCACCTGAAATATTAGTAAAGGTGCTGTTATCTATAGACGATTGCCATTGTATAGCACCAGCACTCCCTGTTAATGTGATGTTTGATGGAGCAGAGTTAATACAAATAGTTTGATTTGATGAAACGGTACCGGCTATTGAAGCTGGCAGTATTGTTATTATACTTGTTGTGGAATAAACTGTTGAATTACTACCTGTTAAAAGTACGGCTCTAAAATAAGTTGTTGAAGTTAAAACACCGATACTTGCTCCTGTTAAAGTAGTAGTTGTATAGGCGATATCTGTTGGCGAAGTAAATAAAGCATCAGCTGCTTTTTGCCATTTTGATATTGTGCTCAAATTAGTAGTTAATGTCAATGTTGATGGTGTCCCAGGACATAGTGTTTGATTAGAAGATGTCGTAGCAGTAATTGCAATCACATTCAATGAAGTTGTACCTATAGCCGTTGGATCATTTGGATTAACTGCTGTTATAGTGATTCCAGTACCCGGATTTCCTAATGCAAGTGTAGTGGTTAAAACGCCATTAACAAAATTGGCAGTAGTACCACCACCAGAAATAATATTGGTCGAACTGCTAATCGTAACCGTTCCTGTATAACCTGTAAAGACACTACCGGTACAATTTGGACCATCCATCGCCGTTATTTTAATAGAAAACGGAACTTCAGACAGTATTGGTGATATAGCACCACCAGTAGTATTGGTAATACAAAAACTAACTACGCCTTGAATAGTAACTGCGTTAGAAACCAAACTAGTAATACCGCTCACTGTATTGGTTGCCGTAACAACACCACCTCTATAGATATAAAAAGGATTGATGCCAGACAATGTCCAAGTTACACCAGTTGTTGTTCCTACTATGGAACCATCAACATAAACAGTTATAGTTCCTAACCCACCCAATCCACTTATTGTAGTTTGTCCTGCAACAATTGTTCCTGTTATTGTTGGAGCCAATGGCATAGAAGCAGCTACAGTTACTGAATTTGATACTGCACTTAATGTTTTAGAAGTCGCTTTGGCATAGGCAGTAATTACATCACCCGTAAGCAATGTAAGACCTGCTACTGACCAGTTTCCAAATGAATTAACAGTTGTAGTTCCTAATAAAGTAGTTCCAGCTTTATATAAAGTAATAACGGTACCTGGAATTTCTGTACTAGTTCCGGTAACTGTTTTACCAGTTCCAGCAATATAGGTTCCTGTGATAACGGGTGCCGTTGTTTGTACTATTGATGCTATAACGTTAACAGGAGTTGTCGGATTAGACAACCAATAATCTATGGTTGCAGATTGTGCTCTTGCCGTTACAATATCACTTTCAATAAATCCAGTATAACTAAAGGTGTAAGAAGCACCTGAGGTAATAGTAGTTGGTGAAATAGCCACTTGATACCCGTTGATGTATAAAATCAATTTACTTGCAGTAGCATCATTATTGGTCACTTGAACACTTCTCGCTATTGATGGAGACGCAATTATTTGAGTAGTAACCATAGTTGGCGTTGCCGTAATCGTACCTACTTGTCCAGATGTTTTTTTATTGATTACGGAATACCCAGAAATACATCCACTAAAGGTAGCTGTTGCAATAAAAGTTGTGGTGTTAAAAACACTTTGTCCTAATCCAGTAGGAAATGACCAAGTACCATTCGAAGCAACATAAATAGTAGAAGATGGTGCTATTTCTGTGTAAGTAGTGGCGTTTACTTGTTCATACAATCGTATTCTTACTGTATTTGCAACAATTGCTCCTCCACTTGTATGTGCATAATTTCCTGTTATGATCTGACCATTTGTTCTGACTAAATTAGTTGGTGCAGGAGTAAAACACAATTGTACGGCTGCTACTTCTACACTATTCGATACAGCAGAAATCGTTTTACCTGTTGCTGTTGCTTTTGCAGTGATTAAATTTCCTGCTACTAATCCAGAAACACCTGTGAGTGTCCAAGCATTTGTAGTAACAGTTGTCGTACCTATACTAATTCCATTTTTATATACTGTAATAACAGCACCATTAGCTTCTTGACTTGTACCTGAAATTGAAGTGCTAGATGTATTTAATACACCAGTAATGACTGGAGTTGTTGAAATACTATTAGGAAAAGAAAAACCCGTTGTTAATGATGTTAATGGAGTTGGTGGAAATGCCGCTATCAATGCTTGAAACATGGTATTGTAATTTCCGCCATAAGCCGTATCATTTACTCCGTTGATATCCGAAACTGTACCAGACAAACCACTTTGAAGCGAGTTCACTGTAATAGCTGCCAATCGAACAGTTCCAGTAGCGTTGATAGCCGCTAAAGGCACAAAGAAATCATAAAAATAATCTGCATTGCCGCTGGCGGTGCTTATGGCTACTGAACGTTGTTGGTAATTATCAACATTATAATTCTGTACTAAGGTAGCACCCGAGGCATTATGAGAATAAATAGAAACATTATTACTGGCAGATAAAACTACTTCTTTTTCAAAACCAGGGTTAGATGAATTATAATTATTAGCTATATTGTTGTCCGTATCAAATAATAAAGAATAAGCTTTTGGTGAAGTAGAGTTTCCTCCTAATCTAAAACGTACAATAAGATAATCAACACCACCTACATTTCTTGTCAAAACATAACACGATTGTTTCGCTCCTGTACCATTGGTAACAATTTCGGTGTGTCCACCAGCTGAACCTGTAGTCAAATCACCAAGTGGCTCATCTATCAATACTGGCAAAGTAGTCATATTCAACTCACTACCCGTGCCATAATCAGTACCCGAAAAACCAGATAACGTTGGAGAAGTAAAACCATCTCCATTTGGATCTAAAACGCTTTTGCCTAATGCATTTCCAGCTGGCTTATAGATTAAACCAGGCGTTTGTGAAAAACAAGAAGTAAGATTAAAAACAACTACTACAAGAATAAGTAAAAAATTTTTCATAAGATATCTGCTTAGACATTAATTGAATTCTATTTATGGTGCGAAATAAATAATAATATCGTTTAAAAACAAATTTAATCGTTGTAATGCATTATTTTATTGTGTTTTGTAATCTTTTACTTATTTATTAACAATACGCCAATTACCCCTTTGTACATAAATACCTAAAACTTCTTTTGGTTTAAAGTGTGTTAAATTATGATGAATATATATCCAATAGGATAAAAAAAGTACAATCAAAAAACTGAGATTAACTGCTCGATTGCTCATTTTAAAGATGAATTATCATTTAATTCAAAATGTAGTATAAGGATTGCTGATTAATGATTTATGAGGAACGATTGCTGATTTGTTGAATACAATAGTAATAAAGCAATAATATAGATTTTATTAAAAAAATGTAATACCTTTTTTAATAAACTACCTCAAGACAAAGCCAACTTGGTGTTGATGAAGTTAACACCGATTGCACTAATTTTCACAAACAAATAATCTGTGAAAATCTGTTTAATCTGCGGCAAAAAAAAAGCGCTTCGAGTAATTGAACCTAAAAAGTGCAAATGAAACACTTGATAAAAAATGAAATTGCCAATTTGCGGAAAGTTTACTCACACATACACCATTATGTATTCTTTTTGTTTCTTAAATCGTTGAAAAAGAATTTTGATTGCTGATTAATGATTTAAGATTAGCGATTTTAGATGTATTAAAATCAAATAGGTGTAAAAAAAAACCCTTTCGTTTCCGAAAGGGTTTTGATAAAATAATATTTTGAAAATTAGTTTACTACTTTTTTAGTTACGGTACCGTTTTCGGTAGATGTAATTTTAACCAACAATACTTGTTGCGTAGTCCCTACATTGATTTTAGTTTCTGTAGCCTTGATATTCTTTTTTGAAGCAATCAATCGACCGCTGATATCATACACCGCAACATTCGCCATCATTATTTTTCCTGTATTGATCACCAATTGATTGTTTTGGTGGTACACCACTACGGCATTCGCATCAAAAGTATTTTGATTTACCGCTAATGGCGCTGCATACACAATTTCAAAACGGTTGTTAAATACTCCCGCTTCAGTTGCAAAAGTATAACTTCCCGCTCTCAAGTCTGTTGTAGTATTCGTCAAATTGTCTTTCAAGTAAATGTCTTGATTAGTTGTTTCAAACAAACCGTCAACGTGATTAATTGAAATGGTATAACTTCCTGCTAATTCAGATTTGAATCCAAGTGCAACTACATCAGTAGTTTCAAAAGGGAATGCTCTACCTTGAATAACAAATTCTTCATTATTTATAGTTGATGTTAAAGCGGTTTGACTATCTCCGAAGAAACGACCATCAATAGCCCCATCAATTCCAGATGTTGCACCTGGCATATATCCTACTAATATTTGACCAAAAGCACCATTAGCACCATTTAAGTCTAACCAAATACGACTTCTATTTTCTAATGTTCTTAGGAACGGACCACTATTTGATACACGCATCGAGTTAGTAAAATTTAAAGAAGTAGTAGCTGCTTTTGCAATAAACCCTTGACCGACTTGAATATAACCATTTGGAGTCAATGCTAATGGATCAGCTGGTGAGTTGGATACTCCACCCATTGTTGTATAAGTTGCATATGAAGAAGTTGTAGTATTATTTGTTTTTCTCCAAAAATACAATGGCTCTGTGATACTATTACTTGTAATAAATGCATTAGCATTAATTGCAGATGGGTATGGATTTCCAGTAGCATAAAACAAACCAGATGTTATATTAGTAAGCCCATGATCACCATTATTAGGTACACCTGTAAAAGTTCCCGTCCAACTAAATGCTGTTGATGGATGATTGTTTGGCAGACGGATTAAATATCCAGTACTCGCTACAAAATTAGCAGTAGGAGATGTCGCAACATAAATATTTCCCGATGGGCTATAGGTATAGAAACGTGTGGCCAATGTCATTGGAGAGAACGCTTGTAATTGCTGTCCAGCCACTGGCGAAGACCATAAAGCATAATCTTGACGTATCAAGGCTGCTGTTGTTCTGTTTACATTTATATTATCTGTATTAGTAACAGTAGTATTTTGAATTAAGTTGGCATCATTGTCTAAAGTAAAGCTTCCTGATTGAATCGTAAGCCCACCGTTTAACGTAATGTTGTCTCCTGAAGAAACAATCACTACAGCACCTGTATTAATAATAAGTGAACAAGCGGTGAAACCGGTTGCCAATCCTACTCCAGTGGTATAATCAGATGAGATAATAGCAGTAGTCGTACTAGACGATGGGGTACCATTGTCCCAAGCACCTGCTGACCACGTAGTGGCAACTCCTTGTGAAACAACCGCCGAACCACTTAAAGAAGTCGTACAAGTACCAATGGTAACAGACACTAAATATAACGTTTGAGTAGCAGTAGCATTTGCAACGGTTACTGTGGCTGTACCACCTGTTAAAGTAGCAGTAGTGTTTGAAGCACCGTTGATATTATACGTTACTACAGCACCACTCGTACCCGTTAATGTAAAAGTTGCATCTGTATTGAAACAAATCGTGGCATTAAGTGCAGAAACACTCGCTGTTGGGTTTGGATTAACAGTTAAAACACCACTTACATTAGATGTACCATTCCAGAAACCACCTCCTGATACAGAATAACCACCATAAATCCAATCACAAGTTCCTTGACGGTAACGGAAGGTATAATAATACGTTCCCGAAGTTGTTGGAGTAAAAATATTTTTATATTCATCATTATTACCTGAATCAACGTTATAGGTTGTTGCCAACCAATTAGTCCATGTTGATGGGTCTGTATCTGTTGCATTATAACCAAATTCTGCCGTTATTCCAGAACCAGCTCCAGCACCTGGAGTAACTCCTACTTGATAAACTTGTCCATAAGTATCATAACTACCACCTAAACAAATAGCTCCCGAACTTGGGTATTGCAAATTAGCATAGGTTGGAACTGCAATGGTATTAATAGTATAATTTGCTTCTACAACAGCACCACAATCTCCTGTAACTCTTGCATAATAAGTCCCTGGTCCAGCAGTAATAGTAGGAGTTGTTCCTAAATTAGTTCCTGTTCCGTTTGAACCTGTCCACCACGTTAAAACGGCATTTGTTCCTGCAACGCCATTAGCAGTCAACGTAGTAGTTGCTGTAGCGCATATTGGGTTTAAAGCTGCTGTAATATTCGTAATGGCATTACTAGGATTAACAGTTAATACCGCAGCATTAGATGTTAATAACGGACCACAATCGCCAACTACTTCTACGGTATAACTACCTGCTATAGCAGTTGTATAGGTGTCGTTTGTAGCAGATCCAATGGCAATTCCATCTTTTTTCCATTGGTATAAATACGATGCTGAGTTACCTCCAACTACTGTAAAAGTAGCAGATGTACCTTGACATACCGTTTGAGAAATAGGCTGCGTTGCAATAGTCGTATTTGGTTTTCTAGTAACCGTTGTTGAATTTGATTTTGTACAAGAACCTATAGTTGCTGTAGCAGTATAAGCTAATGTTGACGTTGATTTAGAATAAACCGTACTAGCAGCAGTTCCTGTTGTATAAGCAGAAGTTGCACCAGCATCAGTAAATAAATCGGTTATTGGCAACCAAGTAATCGCAGCTGAACTGAAACTACCCAATACCATTATTGGTCTATTTGCATTGGTTGTACCACCCGTATTGACCGTACAAGATGTAGAACCACTAACTGTTGTAGTACTTACAGCAGCAGGTGTTGACATACTTACTGTTGATGTTGTTCCTCCTGGACCAGTATGACAAATATTAATTACAATATTTGAGGTACCATCCCAAGCAAAAGGCGTAGAAAAAGTATGCAAATTGACTCCACTTACAACTGTATACGCACTTGAGTAAACTGTTGTAAAGGTTGGAGATAGAAAAGTTGTTGCCAAAGCAGTAGCACTTGTATTTGCCATACTAATTGCATAATTTGACATCGTACCAGCACCAGCAGCTGTGGCGTTAAAAGATAATGAGGTGATGTTGGTAGCAGCATTGATCCCCGCAGCATTTAGCTCAGCTTTGGTTACCAAATATTGCATTCTTGCATTAGTTGTAACGGCTTGTCTATAAGGTGAATTGGCAGCTACAGAAGTGGTAGACGAAACACCAATATTAAAGTTTCCTGCTGTTTGTGAAGTAGCGGTCAATGTTGAAATAGCATTTTGACAAACAGATACGCTAGGAGAGATTGTAACCGCAGCTGGTGCTGGGTTAACAACTACTGTTATTGCTTGCGTAGTATTCTCAGCTCCTAAAACACCTGAAACCGTATATACAGTTGTAGTAGTTGGACTAGCAACAACAGTATTTCCTGAAGTTGTATTCAATCCTGTCGCAGGAGACCAAGTATAATTGTAAGCTGTAGCACTTGAAGCAACTAAAGTAGTAGATGTTCCGCTACAAATTGTTGCACTTGGTGATGGTGTAATAACAATTGGATTTGGTTTCAATTCTAAAGTTACATTATCAACAAAGAAATCAATATCTGCTAATCCGTTTGAAGCTCCTTCAAAAGCTCTAAAAGCCAATCGAATGGTTTGTCCATTATAAGCAGTTAAATCTACATCATCAATTTGACCTAAATTAGAAGGGACATTGGCACTATTGTAGGTTTTTAAAACCGTCCAATTTGTAGTTCCTGTTGTAGAAACTAACAATTCAACAAAATCATCAGCTTCCCAAGCAGTAGTTAAAGCAGTAGTGGATGCAAATTGAGTTGCCCCAACATTATACTTAATTCTGTAAAGACCTGTTGCAGGAATTGCAAAAGATGGCGAAATAATCCATTCTGAACCTGATGCAGTATCAATGTTCATTTTGGCCGCACCAGTTAATGTACCAGTAGCATTCAAATAATCATCGGCAACCCAGTCACTAACAGCAGTTGAGCCAACTGTAGTTGGACCAGCCGTTACATCACCTAAATCTCCTTCATTCCAACAAATTGTTGGTAAATAAGTGGCAAAATCTGTTAAACTTGGATATATAGTTATGGCATCACATGTAGTTGTAAAAGTACCACCAGTTAAATAAACACTATCACAAGTTATATTGTTTGCTTTTACTCTATAATAATATTGAGTAGATGAAGTCAATCCTGTTAAATTTTGTGTCGTTGCTGTACCTACAGCAAATGGCGAACCAGAAATTGGCAATGCATACGCTGCATCTGTAGTAACTTCTAAAGTGTAAGTAATAGCATTTGCAGCACCTCCAGCAATTGAAGCTGTCCAAGATACTGTTGCAGTAGTTGTTGTGATTCCAGAATTTACAAAAGCTGTTGGAGCTGCTGGACACGTAATTTGTCCTGCATTTACTCCAGAAGAATAATAAGGTGCTCCTGAACAAGAATTTGTATTGTCTCTAGAAAATATATAATAATAATATTGTGTATTACTGGTTAAACCTGTTTGAGCAAGTGTTAGTGCAGTACCATTGGCAACACAGTTATACGAACCTGCTCCAAAAGGATAGGCTGTACCACTAGCATAAGTAGTCCCATTTACTGGTGTTGGCGCAGCAGCATTTGTAGATCTAAAAATCACATACGCTGTTGGCACTGGCGAAGCTGCCGTAAAGTTGACGGTTAAACCAGTTGCTGAAACCGCTGTAAAAGCAGTAATCGTTGGGTTATTTGGTGTGTTACATGCCGATACAAATGTACCTGCAGAAGTCCAAGCACTAAAATTACCTCCAGAACAATCCGATTGCACATAAACCGAGTATGAAGTAGCCGCAGACAAACCTGTAACATTTGCTGTTACAACTCCAGCACCTACAGTACCAGATGTTGTTAAACCTGTTGCGCCACTTCCAGCTGCACCAGAAGTTCTTACTTCATAAAGATACCCATTGGCTGGAGCAGATGCCGAAGCAGTCCAGTTGATGGTTGCTGTTGTTGTAGTGATGGCAGTTGTAGCGGTTAATGTTGGAGACAAACAAGATGGAATTGCTTCTACAATAAAATCATCAATATGAAAATCGATATCAGGCGTTGTTGAAGATGTAGTTGCTACAAATGCAATTTTTACAACTCCACTATAACCTGTTAAATCTATTGTCTCCGTTTGACTAGTATTGCTATAAGTTGCTGCACCAGTATACGTTTTAATTGTATTAGCACTTGTCCAAGTAGTACCTGCATCTGTAGAAATAATAACTCTAACAATATGTGTACCTAAAGTTGCTTGTGCAGTAGTTCCATTGAAACTGGTTACTGCCATATTATATTTCACTCTATATAAACTAGGTGTAGCGCCTAAATCTATTGGTTGTGATACAATCCATTCTCCTGGATTGGTACCGAATAAATTGGTTTTCACCCCTACATTAGTTCCCACATTTGCGAAACCTGTAGAATTTAACCATTCACTATTAACATAAGTCAATGTTGAAGGTGCCGCTACTGCTCCTGTTGCTTCTGACCAACATACTGGGCTTGGCGCAGTTCCAGTAAAAGTAGCAAAAGTTTGTGTTGCTGTAGGAGCAACTTCTGGATTACAAGATGTTGCAAAAGTACCACCTGTTAAATAAACACTATCACAAGCACCATTATTGGCTTTTACTCTATAATAATATTGAGTAGCAGCCGTCAAGCCTGTTAAATTTTTAGTTGTTGCAGTCAATAAAGCAAATGGTGAACCAGAAATTGGTAAAGCATAAGCCGCATCAGTTGTTACTTCTAACGTATAATTGATTGTAGCAGCACTACCACCAGCTATAGAAGCGGTAAAAGATACTGTTGCACTAGAGCTCGTTATTGCAGAATTTACAAAAGCGGTTGGAGCTGCTGGACACGTTGTCAATACACTTGTCAAAGGAGACGTTGTGAAATATTTTGGTCCACCAGTACAAGAACCACTGTTGTATGAAAATACAGTAATATTATAAGCAGTATTTGACGTTAAAGCGGTTGGTGCAAAACTAGTTGCATTACTCGACTGTATAACCGTACCGTTACCAATTACCGTAGTGGCAGGATAAGGAGTACCATCTACCAAAGTTCCTGCAAAAGCTCCCGAACTTCTAATTACCAAATAACCAGTTGGTGTTCCTGTTGCTGCTGTAAACGAACCCGCAATTGTAGTTGCTGTATTGGTTCCAGTAACTAAAGCGGTTGGTTGGTTGGTTGGCGTGGTACAAACCACTATAGAAGATACAAAATTTCCTGCATCTGCACCAATATCAGTTGCTGTTAATCCAGAACGAGTCTGTCCATCATAATCAACTGTTACACCTAAATCTACACCTGATGCTTCAATTGGTGTTGGATTTGTTGCGTGAATATGTAAATCTGGTGTTGTTAAATTTGTAGGATCAATATATTGCGGATTATCATTAAAACTGTTAGCATCTTGTCCAATTGCAGCTTGCCAAGAAGTATAATTTGCTACATCTGCAGCTGCATAAAACCCAAAAACATTACCTGTTCCTGTACCATAATAAACATTATTATTTATGGTAAGGCCTCCTGGATTAATTCCTGTTCCTCCAACTTTAACAATATAATGTTTAGCTGTAGCACCACTATTACTTCTGTTATTTACAAAAATATTATCTCTAAAACTTCTTGCATTTACAGTTTGTGAACCATTAAAGGCATATGATGCACCTGATCCTGATGTAGGAGCACCACCTATATATATACTATTATTAAAAACATTATTTGTACCTAATGCTTCATTTATACCACTAATAATTGGTGAAGTTGTCAAACCATTTCCTAATGTAATCATATTATTAGAAAATGTAGTGGTGCCACCTGCTATTCTAATACCATTTATTTCTGCAGTTGCGCTTGAGGTTGCAGATGTTAAATTATAAATATAATTTCTTGTTACAACATTTGAAGCACCACCAGTAAACTGTATACCAGTAACAGTTGTTGCAAGTGTTGTATTTGAATTACTTAAGTTATAAATAGAATTTAAAGTTAATGTATTGTTTGGCGTTGTACTTGTATGACAAATACCAATTACCGAAGCAGTTGTTGTTGTACCAGTACCATTATTATTTGTTAAATTTCTAACAGTATTTGAATTAAATACCATTGGCGCATTTGCTGATTGCATACCTACAACTTGAGACGCTGCACCAGTTGAATTTAATTGTATAGAGTTGGCAACTGTACCACCTACTAAATTTGAATTTGCTGTCCAAGTTACAGCCGTTCCAGTGTTTGCTCTTATAGCGTAAATAGCAAAAGTTCCCGAACCAGCAGCATTTGTAACAGATATACTGCCAATACTATTAGTATTTGAAGTCCAAACATTTGAACTAAAATTATAAATACCATGTACATCAGTTGCAGTTGTAGAATTTGTAGAAAAAACTAACGAACCAATTGTGGTTTGACTTCCAATTACATTATTATTTGTAGATACAAGTCCTTCATTAATTAAAATTGCTGTAAAAGGCGAACTAGTACTTGTTCCAGAAGAAGTTACACCCGTTAAACTAATATTGGCAATAGTATTACTAGAAATATCAGAAGTAGTTCCTAAAATAATACCAGTAAAACGAATAGCTCTAAAACTACCTGTACTTCCAGTCATTGTATAAGTCCCAGTTCCAGTATTAGAAGCAAATCCTATAGTATTTCCAGTAATTGTAAATCCCTGTGCTCCAGAAGTAACCGTTACATTTTGTATATTTATTGCATTATGTTCTGCTCCTGTTGTCCAGGTTCTTGTACCAGATTGGTAAAATTTATTGTTTGTAATTGACCAAGCATTACAACCTCCAGTAGTAAATATACCAGAAGAAGCAACAGCCACACCAAAATAATCATATATATTATTATTGGTAATAATATTTCCACTGTTTCCTATTGCAGTAGTCGTTGTAGAACCACTACCATAAATTGCTTTTGAAGGCAAGTTTGCTCCAGCTGGTCCAATGTTATTATTAGAAATAGTATTCGTATCATTTCCAGCAGTAGTTACTGCATCTGTAGCAAAATATATTGTACCTCCATTTGTTCCAACTGCCATTGTTGAAGATCCTAAAACAGAACAATTTGTAATTGTATTACTAGTTGCCCCACCTATAAATCGTAATGTAGAGGTTCCCGAAACATTAGAAGTACTTAAATTAGAGATTGTTAATGAATTTCCACCTGAGTTTAAACCATTAAAAGTTACATTATCAGCACCAGAAAAATCAATTAATTGTAATGGTGCAACTGCTCCAGTTGTTCCGCTAATAGTTCTTGCTCCAGTTGGATTTAATACTATAGATGTCCAGTTTGTAGATGCATTTAATGAATTTGTCCCTAATTCAGCTGTACTATCACCTGTTTGCAAAATTGTTACAGAACCAGTTCCTGCAACCGCTGTATTCAAAGCTGCAAAAACTCCAGCTGCATTTGTTAAACTTGCATAACCTATTCCAGCTGCAAATGTACCTCCAGAACTTGTTACAATAAAATTTCCCGCAACTGGCGTCCAAGCATAATTGGTGCCACCATTATTATTCAAATTCAACATCGAAGTATCGTGAGCTGTTTGTCCGAATGTAGTAACCTCAGCATTAATAGATGCCAATGCTTTATTACTACTGTACACATAAAAACTTACAGCAGTACTTTGCCAAGGTATAGAAGCGGTCCAAGTAGTTCCAGAACCCGTTGCTTGCACAATGGTTGACGCAACATAACTGTTTGTAGAATAACGTACATAAATATTTTCTCCTGCTGCTGGTGTAGCTGCTGTAGTAATAGTTACCAATCTAGAACCAGAAGTTCCTACCGATTGTGCAACTGTATTTAATACTACAGGATTATAACTAGTTTCTAAAACCGACATCAATTGACTTGCGTAGGAAGAACCTTTTATAATGTTGTAGGTATAATAATAGTTGGCTTGGGTTGCAGGCAACCTACCATTACCATTGTATCCTGGACCACCTTGAAAATTTCCAGAAGCGGTTGCTGTATTGGGTGCAATTGTTGTATTATAGCTGGCTAGTGTTTGAACACCTGCAGCAGCCGTTGTGCCCCAAGTATTAAAATAACCATCAGCGTTAAACTGCCAGTTTCTAGTCCCAGAAGAAGTTCCTGAAGCATTTTCTTGAAAACGCGCTTGAAAAACGGCACCTTTTAGAGTTGTACCACTGTTTGCGTAGGTACCACTAACATCTTGATTGATAGACATTGTTCCGGGTTGCGCAAAGGCAATCTGTCCAAATGCAACTAAAAACACTACAAACAACGCATTGTGTAAAAATCTTTTCATAAAAAGAGGTATTAAATAATATATTCTGCTTAAAATAATGAATTAAAACAAATTGATAGAAAACTAGCACAATTTATTTTAATCAGGCGGTAAAGTTAATTTTTTTTTATAATCTCACAATACGATTGTTAAAAACTTTGTTAATTTTATTATAAATAGTCTTCAATTTCAAACCGTAAAAAAACTATTTGCCTAAAAACTAATTCACTAATTGAGGTTTTGTATACCAGTTATAATGTAATGTGTTTTGTTAACTATTGATAATGATAAAATTGAGCCTACTATGCAGCTAAAGTTTTTGATAAAAATATTCCTTCAATTCAAAATATTACAATCATGAATTGACACAAACAGGTGGTAATTAGCAAAGTGTAGCGGTTCACTTTACGCTTTTATCAAAAATCAATTGAAGTGACGTGTATCGAGAATTAGTAAAAGCGAAAACCACTCGAAGTGACGTGGTTCTCGATACAATTTTCTACGAAAATCAGTCGAACAGACGGTGTAAATGGCTATTCTTCGTCTATTCGAGTGTTTTTTGTGCAGTGCAACGAAACAAAACTTCTCGATACAATTTTCTACGAAAATCACTCGAACAGACGGAATAATAATTTGATATACTGCGAATAGCACTCGAAGTGATGGATTAGTGATCTGTTAGTAGTAATCCCAATGCTGGGATTGCGTAAAAAACAGACGATTAGGTAAAGAACAAATACATTAATTATATTATATTTGTTGAAAAAAGAGTAATGTCTAATAAAAACACACATAGTCTAACCCAATTAAGAGATTATTCTTCATTATTCTCTCGAAGCGGTGCGGAGCTTTGGATTAAATCAAATTTTGATTCAATTAACTATAAAATAGAACGTTACGATATTAAATGGCAAAATTCAGCAAATGCAACATATTTAGAATATCTCAAATATGTCTATCAAATTCTTGAAAAAAATTACCAAAATGAATATGTTTTTAAAAATTCATTTTTGAATGAATGGTTAATTAAAGAAATTGGTCATAACAACACCAAAGTTTTTAATGAATTTAGAGTTGGTAATGCAATAGCAGATTTAGTTATGTTTAATGGTAAATCAAAAGTATTTGAAATTAAGACAGAATTTGATTCAACAAAACGCTTAAATCTACAAATTGAAAATTACAGCAAAGCATTTAATCAAATTTTTCTTATTGTTCCTGAAAGCAAACTATCAACATATACTAAATTAGATGAAAGTATTGGGTTAATTACTTTTAACAAGAATGAAAAATATGAAAGATTCACATTGCAAAGAGATGCTATTATAAATAATGAAGTTGATTCTGAAACAATAATGAAAGTGCTTCATACAAATGAATATAAATCAATTGTAAAATCATTTTATGGTGAATTACCTAATATGACTAGTTTCAATCAGTATAATACTTGTAAAGATCTTATAAAAGAGATTCCAAATACCGAATTAAATAAAAAGTTTATAGAGAAAATGAAAAATAGGGATTTAGAAAACACATTATCTAATCGTTATTACAAAGAATTTAATCAAATAAGTCTTGCTCTTAAATTAAACAAAAAGGAAAAGGAAATAATGATAAAAAATTTAAAATCACCAATAAAATCTTAAATTATGTATTATCCATTTTTAAGAGCAAGGCAATTTGAACTTATAACTTTACGAGAATTAGCGACAGAAGGTGCTACTCAAGGTACTATAATTCCCATCCTCGAACCTGTAAAATTAACATTTAATAATTTAAATCTTGCATATAAAGTTTTTGAAGAGCGCAAGCAAAATGCATATTTAATAGTGAATCCATCAGTTGGCGAATTGATTGGCGATAACAATCATTATTTAGATTACTTGAATGAGTTGAACAATAATATAGTTTTCCCTGCATTTCATTATAAAAATAATAATGGAACTAACTTTGAATACATTACTCAAAGTATAAGTAAATATGGGTTACAACAGTGTATGCTGATTTGCAAAAATGACATCCGTGAAAACGATGATGAATTTAGAGTATTAGCACAGTTAGAACAAATAACAGTTATAAATATTGAAAATCCATCTAGGAATAGAGCATTACATAGATTTGTTCAAAATCTTGGAAAAACATATATAAGGTTAGATGATTTATTTGAAAAGCAAGCCCGGAATAGTGATTTTTTAAGTATCGAGGAACATCGATTCTCAGAAGAACATATTTATTATAGTCAAGAAAATTTCACGGGATTTTCAGATTATACAGTTTTGTCAAGTGAATATAGTGATGGAGGCAGTACCCCTCGAGCAGTAGTTATCCATTTAACATATTTAAATCAACAAAATCAGATAATGATTAGGCATTTTACTTCTGAGACAAATGATTCCATTGCAAATATTCAGGGTAAATTTGCAGAAGCAGCTCAAAAAGCTGTCAATTACTGTAGATTAAATAATCTTACGAATTCTGCAATATTGGAATTAGAAAATTATTTCGATGAACAACATTACCCTGGATTAGGGACAGTAAAAAAAATATCAATAAAAAACCATTTATTGATAGTATCCCATTATTTAAGAAATAGGTAATTAATATGGAAGTTTGCCCAAATTGTTTTGCTGACAAGGAACTTAAAGGCTATATCTCATCATCAACAGATATAGGGCTTTGCAAAATTTGCAATTCTGAAAATGTGCCATTATTATCAATTGATGAATTACTTGATTTCTTTCAAGAACTTATGGATAATTTTACAACTTCTCGTGATGGCGAACCTTTGAAATCAAAAATTCAAAGTAATTGGAGTTTTTTTTCAACTCACAATGTTGGTTCAGCAATTCTTAATGAAATACTTTCTAAAATTACAACAGAAATTCAAAATTCAGAAGATTTAGTAAACTATACAGAGGATATAATTGAAAATTTCTCTTATTGGGAAAAATTTAAAGACAAATTAAAATGGTCAAATAGATTTATTTCTGATATTGGATATTTAGAAGAATTAGGTTGGGATGGTTTCTTTAATACACAATTTGAACTCAAACCATCTGATGAATTATTTAGAGCGAGAGTTCACCACAAAAGTAATTTGAAAGCTTATGAATTAGAAGAAATGATGTGTCCACCACCAAATTTAGCTGGAGGTGGTAGAGCAAATCCACTTGGAATTCCGTATTTATACTTAAGTGATAATCCTGAAACAGTATTGTATGAAATTAGAGCTTCATATTTGGACGAATTAAGCATTGGAAAATTTCAACTAAAAGAAGAGCTAATTTCTGTAAAAATTGTTGATTTTACAGAGGATACATCTTTATTTCAGCCGACAAATGTAAATCAAACTATTAAATCAAAACTTTTAAGAAATAAAATAAGTAGAGATTTATCAAAACCTATGAGAAGATATGATAGTGAAATTGAGTATATACCAACTCAATTTATTTGCGAATTTATTAAAATTTTTACTGGAGCAAGTGGAATTCGTTTCAGTAGTTCTTTACATACAACAGGAAAAAACATTGTTATGTTTGACCAAAATTTAATGGAATGCAATAAAGTATATCTAAGGAAAATAAACAGTATGAATTTAAAGGCAATTGAGCTATAGATGAAAGCATTAGGCACTAACTGTTTTTCAAGACGTTTTATCATGAAATCACTCGAAACAACGGTTAAAGTGCTATTTTGTTGTTTTAAAAATAGAAAGATATACCACTTAGATTCATAGAATAAAAGAAACATTAATAAACAATTATTGGTTCCCATAGCTATGAATTTTACCTATAAAATGTAATGCCTTGATCCTTTTATAATAAGATGTTGGTTTGTTGTTGAAAGAAAAACCAAATTTCAAAGGAATAAAAAATACAATTAACAAGTTTATACCCCATTATTTTGAGTTTAATGTCCCTTTTCCAACTTTCGCCTTCCTATTGTTTACGGGTGTTAACGAAATAATTATTTTTTATAATACTCATTATCAGGTTGTTAAAATCTGCATCTTTTCACCTGAAGTACTAAACTTTGTTAAAAACTATGCCCCTTTGTGAATAAGTTTGGCTTTCTTTTGTTAAAATTCGCCTTTATCTTTGCTTCTAACAAGTTAGATACTGTTATAGAGTATACTAATGCAAATTTTTTTTAATTAATTTAAAAAGCAAAAAGATGCCGATTAAATTCAAAATCCTCCCACGGAGGAATCCTCAGGACATAACAGCTCCTAGGAAGTTTTATGCCGCTGCTGTTGCAGATGGCAGCGCTGATCTAGATCGTCTAGCAGCGTTAATTTCGTATCAATGTACGGTAACCGAATCCGATTGTTATGCGGTGTTGCTCGCTTTAGAGCACAACGTGATTAGCGAATTGGGTGAAGGCCGCATTGTGAAATTGGGTAGGTTGGGTAATTTTCAAGTTGGCGTGAGCTCAGAAGGCAAAACGACTGCTGAAGAAGTCAACGCAAGCGCTATTACCAAAAACCGTATTTTATTCCGTCCCGGAAAAAGAATGCGTGCTTTGCTAGATAGCGTATCGTATCGAAAAGCTGGTTAGGACCCCGTCTTTTTTTCAGCATCAATTTATTGATGTAAGACCTCGAGTGTTTTCAAATGCTCGGGGTCTTTTTTTTTGGCTTTTTTTACGAAAATTTTCGTGAATTCGTCCCGACGAGACAAAGGGTTCGTCCCGACGAAGCAAATGACTCGTCGGGACGAGACAAAACATTGGTCGGTAGGATTTGAAACTAAGTTGCTTTAGCTTCAAAAAAGAGTTAAAAAGCGTAGGACACCTTTGGACTCAAAAAAAAATCTCGATAAGCGACTAAAAAAAAATCGATAACGAGCACTTTATGACGTTTTATGAAAATATTTTCTGACAAATATTTAGAAGTAGCTATCCCTTTTTGCCACATAATGCCCCCTTTCTTTATTTATAAAACAAAAAAAAGCTCAAAAAAACACTGGTTAGGACCCCATTTTTTGAGCAATTTATTGGTGTAAGACCTCGAGCATTTTCAAATACTCTTCCGAATTAGGATATAAAAATAGTAAAAAAAATACATTTCAATATCATTTTATTAAAAAATATTCAGGTGATAAAACAAAAAAATCGCTCCGTTTCCGAAGCGATTCTATATCTAAATTGCGAATTAAAAATACTAAAAGATAACTTTAACACAGATTTCACTAATTTTCACTGATTAATTTTTGCTATAGAATATGTGATTTTCAATTGTGGCATACCCTATAGCTCCATTGTCAATTATCCATTATCAATTGTCAATTATCAATTATTTAAACAATTAACGTTTGATCACTCGTAACGTTTTTACATTCTCGCCTTGAGTCATAACAATGTTGTAAACTCCCGTTGGGTAATTGCTTCCCACTTCTTGAGATCCTAATTCTGTTACAATAACGTTTCTTTGCTCTACGAGTCTTCCAATCATATCATATACTTTTATTGCAACAGTAGCATCACTAGAGGTGTTGATATCCAGTTGGAAAGTATTCGCAAAGGGGTTTGGATAGGCATTCACTTCAAAGATAGCTAAATCGGTAGCCGCTCCTCTTGTTGCTGCTGGCGTTGTAGTAATCGTACACGCTGGACCAAAAGATTGGTAGATTCCTCCGTAGAAAATGGCTACTCTAATCGTGTACACCGTATTGGCCGCTGCACCTCCTGAAAGTTGCATCAAGCTAAACCTTGGGTTAGGCGTATCAAAGAAACGGGTTTGCGCTCCGTTGACCACTTCAAAACGATAGCTTAAGGCATCTGAAGATGGTAGTGCATAGATTGTTGTCCATAAATTATTAATCGATCTACTACATAGCGATGTTATTACTCTTGTTGTAGGAGGAGTTGCTGGTGTAGTAATACTACACGTTTCACCATATTGAGTTTGCCATGTTGTTCCAAATCGTAAGGCAACATCTATAGAATAAGTAGTACCATATGTATTTGAACCTGATAAATTTAATAAATTAAAACGATTTACATTGGATTCATAAGTACGACTAGGATTTACACCATCATTAACTCTAAATCTGTATTTTGAAGCTCCTGGCACATGATATACATAGATAGTATTGGCAAAATTTGACAAAGTAGTACCACATTGAGAAGCTAACACATTTGTAGTATTAGGCACTAAAGATGTATTTATGATACAAGCAGCACCATATGCTCTGTAGAAACCACCCATTTTTACAGCTACTCTAATCGTATATGCTGTAGCATATAAATTAGTTCCAGATAATTGTGAAAAACTAAAAGTACTTGTAGGCGAATCATAAGTTCTTATGGTTACACCATTTGCTACTTCAAATTTATATCCTTCAGCACCTGATACTTGATTTGCATAAATAGTTTGATACATTGACGACAATGTCGAACCGCACATTGGAAGTGCTATACTAGACATAGGGATAGTCAAAGTATCATCCTCAGGACCTGAACAGTTGTCATCAATACCATTGTTCAATACTTCTACGTGATTAGGATTTACTTCTGGATTGTTATCATCACAATCGGCACCAATAATATTGGTCGTGTATCCACTTGGGAATGTTGCACCATAACATACAGTTGTAAAAGTCGGATTTCCGTTATAATAGCCATCATTATCAGCATCTACATAGAAATCTCCTAATTGATATACTGAAGCATTTCCATCATCACAATCAGTATTATTGAGACTAAAACCTGATGGTGGAGTAGTTGCATTCAATGCACAAGCAGCTGTTAAACTACCTGCACCAAATCCGTCTAAATCTGCATCCGTATAAAACGGATAGGTTACATTTAAACTCGCATTGGTATCATCACAATCGGTACCATTCGTTGTTAAGGCATATCCTAAAGGAGTTGTAGTACCATAACATACTATGGAAGTACCTGCATCATACCCATCGGCATCAGCATCAATAAAGAAAGTAGCATTTTGATAAATGGTATTATCGGTATTATCACAATCGGTATTGTTTAAAGCATAACCTATTGGAGGTGTATCAGCATCTAAGGCACAAACCAAAACTAAACTTCCAACACCAAAACCATCTTTGTCGGTATCGAGATAGAAAGGAAACGTTTGATGCAATCCTGGGTTACTATCGTTACAATCGGTATTATCCAATACATATCCAAAAGGAATGCTACCGGTACAATTGATTTGAATGTTAGATGGATTACCAAAACCATCATTATCAGCATCTCGGTAATAACTGGTATTGGCATTAATTACAAAATCAGTAGCGGTTCTACATTCTGGATTGGTTGAACAAGCCGCATAGAAAGTAGTGGTTCCCGGTGTATTGGTATGGATCAATCCTGATCCTGCCACTCCAACTGGGTTAAACGCACTTCCAGGACCAATTGGAGATCCACCAGATGAAACCGTATACCAATTGAGTGTTCCCGGTATTGAATAATTGACAGTAATTCGCATATAATCTACTGTAGCCGTTCTGTTAAAACTGGTATTAGGATTGACAGCAGAAAGTACTACTCCAAAAGTGGGATCA
This sequence comes from Flavobacterium sp., assembly GCA_043731625.1. Taxonomy (GTDB): domain Bacteria; phylum Bacteroidota; class Bacteroidia; order Flavobacteriales; family Flavobacteriaceae; genus Flavobacterium. Next base: position 33,815 of record JAYTIV010000022.1, read on the forward strand.
TTGATATCGGCAGCTGTCCAAGCAATTCCCCAATTATCAGCAACACCACCATAGGTAGCCGTACCTAAAGATGCAGACCAGTTGACATTAATTTGTGCCTTATTGATTGGTTGAATTAATCCGTTTTTAACTAAACTTACCCTATCATCTTGTAAAAGTGGAGAGGTAGTTCCGGAAGTTTGACGTCGAATCACCAAAGTAATGCCATCAATTATAGCATTGGCTGGAATAGAAAATCCATAATTAGAACCTTGCAAATAATTGGTCGTAGTGGCGATTGCAACCGTTGGAATAGTGGCATAAGGAGTTCCTGATGTAGTAATGTTCCCTGGATTGGTCCATGCAATTGAGCCTACTGCAGCATTGTTTACACCAGTACCTGAATTAGTAGAACCTGTAACACCCGTACTTGCTATAGCACAAGGTAAAGAAGAAATTAAATTTCCTGTTGCACCTTGACAAATTGTTGTAGTTGATGTTGTAGGTGGTGAACTAATCGTTAGTGTTTTTGTTGCTGTTGCATTACTACAAGGGCTGTTGGCAAATGCTGTTAAAGTAAACACCACACTTCCAGAAAGGATATCACCCGAACTTGGTTCGTAGGTACATAAAGTAAGAGAGTTGTCGTTGGTAAACGTTCCTGTACCGTTAGAGGTCCATTGTATTCCAGACATATTTGTTGCTGTAGCACCTGCAGTTATAGCTAAAGCACCTGTTACTGTTGCACAAGTCAATATATTTGTCCCTGCATTTGCACTTGGTGCGGTTGTGATAATAATTGTTTTAGTATCCAAAACACTAGAACAACCTGCATTAGGATTTGCCGTTAAGGTTAGCGTTACAGTTCCTGCTGCAATATCGGCAGCACTTGGTGTATAGGTGCAGTTGGTTAAAGATGTAGCATTGGTTAAAGTTCCCGTACCACTTCTAGTCCAAGTGACACTAGCTTGATTGGTTGCACTAGCACCATCTGTAATATTGATTGCCCCTGAAGTTGAACAAGTACTTATATCTGTACCTGCTTCAACAGTAGGTGATGAATTGATTGTAATTGTTTTGGTTGAAACAGCATTGGTACAAGGACTATTTCCTGTTGCTGTCAATGTCAATGTTCTGCTACCAGCGGCAATATCAGCTACACTTGGTTCGTAAGTACATAAGGTAAGTGAGGTTGGATTGGTAAAGGTACCTGTCCCGTTGGATGTCCAAAGTACACCTGCTGTATTGGTTGCACTTGCACCAGCTGTAATATTTATAGCGCCACTAGTGGAACACGTCGTAATTGCCGTACCAGCTACTGCAGTTACAGGCGCATTGATAACAACACTTGCTGTATTATTAGCACTTAGTGTTGAAATACACCCTCCTGACGTAATATTGGTAATCGTTATTGTTGTATTTCCAGCATTCAAAGAAGTTGTGGTAAATGTACTCGTTCCTGGACTTCCAGCTGTGAAAGAAATACTAGCTGTATTTCCAGTTGCCGTAGTACTACCAGATAGATTATAGGTTACCGTATACGATCCTGTTGGCATTGTAGAAGAACGTAACGTAACAACAGAAGTAGATGCACCACAAAAAGGTCCTGTTGCAGTCGTTACCTCGGTTAAAGCATAGGTAGGACAAGTATACGTTACCAAAATCTGACCTCTAAACCCATTCCCTCCAGTTCGGTTGGTATTATTATTACTTCTACCACCACTACCACCACCACTTAAGGCAATAGCATTGTTTCCATTTCCACTTCCTGTGAGACCAGTTGCTCCAGTACCTCCTGTAATCGTTCCAGTACCAGCAGCACCAGCAGTTGTCCCTGAAGCATTGCCTCCATTTCCAGAAGGTCCATTTCCAGCGCCACCTCCACCTGCACCACTATTTCCACCAGCAGCTGCAGCACCTGTACCACCATTAAATGTAAGTCCTGTTGCTGTTCCTCCTCCTGCTCCATTCGTTGGAGAATTAGCACCTAATTTTCCACCTCCACCACCTATAGCGGTTACGGGTATTGTTGATGAAAAAGTAGAAGTTCCTCCAGAACCTCCATCAGCACCACTTACACCAACGCCACCCAATCCTATGGTAAAAGGAACGGATGTCATAGCTGCTACTGAAACAGTAGTAGTATTGGTATAGGTTCCACCAGAACCTCCACCACCCGCACGGGTACTTGCACTAGCTCCTATTACGCCTCCACCGGCACCTCCACCACCCCAAGCTTGCACTTGAACCGTTGTAACGCCTGCTGGCACTATAAAGTTCCCATTAGCTGTAAACGTTTGGGTCGTTTGGGCATTCCCTTTTAAGGAAGCCATCCAAAAGACCAAAGCCAAAAAACAAATGGTACGGATAGTTTTATCCCCCTCAATTCTTCTCAAATTGTTAGTACTTTTTTTCATTGTTTTGTTGTTTGTGTTATTAATAATTTTTTTTACAAAATCTTTAAAAAATTAACATTTTATGTTAGTTGTTTGTTTTAAGTAAATGTTAATTTTTAATTCCTAAAGCCTTGTAGCACTTATCATAACAAAATACGTTAGTTAGTTTTGGAATAAAAAAAAAATACGTTCAAAGGGATGAATTATCGTTAATTACCTGCTCTCTATTCGTTAAACCCCCTTATTTTGCACTTTATCTAGCGCTTTTTTACACTGTAATCAATATTGTAAGCGCTTGACATTAAAATATTTATATTTAAAAAAACTTATATATTACCAAATAGTTACCTTACCTTAAAGTAAATTATAAGAACTAATTATTTGTCAAAATTTGTAAATCCTAAAACGGGTAAGAACTTTGAGTCCTCTTTGAATAAAAGAACATTTCAATAAAAAAAAGGCATAAAAAAAACCCTTTCGTTTCCGAAAGGGTTTTTACTATAAAGATGTTTAATGATTATCTTTTAATCACTCTTAATGTTTTCACATTAGCTCCTTGAGTTACCACAATGTTGTAAACACCAGAAGGGTATCTGCTTCCCACTTCTTGAGATCCTAGTTCCGTCAAAGTAACTTTTCTTTGCTCTACTAGTTTTCCAATCATATCATATACTTTTACTTCAACAGTATCCTCACTAGACGTGTTGATATCTAATTTGAAGGTATCAGCAAATGGGTTTGGATACGCATTCGCTTCGAAGATAGCTAAATCGGTTGCTGCTCCTCTTGTAGCGGTTGGTGAAGTTGTAATAGTACACGCTGGACCAAATGCTTGATATATTCCACCGTAGAAAATAGCTACTCTAACAGTGTAAACGGTACTGGCCGTTGCACCACCTGCAAGGTTCTGTAAACTAAATCTTGGGTTTGGTGTATCAAAGAAACGAGTTTGAGCTCCGTTAACCACTTCAAATCTATAGCTCACTGCATCAGATGATCTGTTTGCATAAATAGTAGCCCATAAATTACTGATAGTACTACCACATTGTGATGCCATTACTTGTACTGTTGGAGGAGTTGCCGGTGTAGTGATACTACATACATCTCCGTACTCTTCTTGCCAAGTTGTTCCAAATCGTAAGGCAACATCTACTGAATAAGTAGTACCATACAAATTAGTTCCTTCTAATTGAGCTAAACTAAATCTATTTACTGCTGAAGGAAAAATTCTTACATCTGCTCCATTAGTTACTCTAAATCTATATCCTGTTGCTCCAACTGCTTGATTAGCATAGATAGTATTTGCAAAATTTGTTAAGGTACTACCACATTGTGTAGCAATTACTTTTGTAGTGTTTGGCACTAAAGGTGTATTTACAGTACAAGGAGTACCATAAGCTCTATAGAAACCTCCCATTTTTACAGCTACTCTAA
>JAYTIV010000023.1:0-37450 GCA_043731625.1 Flavobacterium sp.
TACAACATACAACGGAAGTGGAGCAACCTATACCGTTACGAATCTTACAGTGGGTGCTTATACTTTTACTGTGACCAATGCTGCTACGTGTACTTCGGCTGTTTCGGGTTCTGCTACAATCAATGCACAACCTCTTACACCAACAACACCAATATTAGGAACCATAACACAACCTACTTGTACAACAGCAACTGGAGAGGTTGAACTAACCAATTTACCTTTAGGAAATTGGGAAATCAACCAATCTGGTACTACTACTGCTGCCTATACAGGAACGGGTAACACTTTTACAACTCCTGATTTAAATGAAGGAAACTATACTTTTACAGTAAAAAATAGTGATGGCTGTACCTCATCATCATCATCAATAGCAACAATAATTGCCCAACCTCCTACACCACTACCTGAATTAGAAAGCGGTGTGTTTTGTGTCAATCAAGAAACTGGAGTAATTATAAGAAAATACATTTTAGACACAAAATTAGACGCTACCCACACCTTTGTTTGGTATTTGGATGGAGTTGTATTACCTACTCAAACAGGAAATACATTAGATGCACAAGACCCTGGAATATACAGCGTAACGGCTACAAATACATTTGGTTGTACATCAAGTGTGGTTTCAGCTGTAGTAATCAAATCCTATATCGGACAAGAAATTGCCTTGGTGTCTAGTGGTTCATTCAACGATAGCACTACTGTAACTACAAATGTTTCGCCTACAAGTTCTGAATTTATGTATCAATTAGATAATGGTCCTTTCCAAAGCAGTCCTATCTTTGAAAATGTGACTCCTGGAACACATACTGTAAAAGTAAAAGATGCAGCAGATTGTACTGATTTACAAGCAGAAATAACAATTTTAGGATATGCTAAGTTCTTCACACCAAACGATGATAATTACAATGACACTTGGAACATCATTGGTTCACAAAATCAAAACGACCAAAGAATATTTATCTATGATCGTCACGGGGTATTTTTAAAACAAATAAGCCCAACCAGTTCAGGATGGGACGGAACGTTTAATGGTCAAAAACTCCCAGCAGATGATTACTGGTTTACAGTAGAATACACCGAAAACAACCAACAAAAATTATTCAAAAACCACTTCGCTTTAAAGCGATAATTAAGAGACGATATATAAATTTTAATAATTTTCATAAGAGATTGAAAAAAACAAAATTCACTCTCAATTAAATTCCTATTTTTGTAGTACAAAACTAAAACACAACTATTGTATGCTTATTATTGGAATTGCTGGGGGAACAGGTAGCGGAAAAACTACGGTCGTACATCAATTAATGAACGAATTGCCTCAAACAGAAGTCGGTATCATCTCTCAAGACTCCTATTATAAAGAAAATACCAACTTGAGTTTTGACGAACGTGCTTTAATCAATTTTGATCATCCAAGAGCCATCGACTTCGATTTGTTAGTTGCCCACCTCATCGATTTAAAAGCCGGAAAAACCATCAACCAACCCGTTTACTCTTTCGTTACACACAACAGGACAGACGATACCATCTCTACACATCCAAGAAAAGTAATGATAGTAGAAGGAATTCTAATATTAGCACATCCCGAATTAAGAGATTTATTCGATGTGAAAATATTTGTTCACGCCGATTCAGATGAGCGATTAATTCGTCGATTAAAAAGAGACATTGCAGAACGCGGTCGAGACATGGACGAAGTTTTAAACCGATACCAATCCACATTAAAACCCATGCACCAACAATTTATAGAACCAACAAAAGCCTTCGCAGACATCATCATTCCAAACGACAAATACAACACCGTAGCCATAGATGTAGTGAGAGCCGTAATAAACCAACGAATTTTATAATAAACAATACTTTTTCAGGAGCTAATCCCGCTATCCATTGCAATCTTTTTTCGGTAAAAAACCTCAAAAAGGATTTCCATTACTATCGGGGCTAAAAAATAAAAACTCAAATGGAAGAAACCTATAAAGAAAAACCCTGGTACAAATTCTTAAGCAACAAATACGTTTGGGTGCTCCTCTTTTTTATTACCTGGATGACTTTTCTAGACAACTACTCCTATTTTGATCATCGCATCCTAAACAAAGAAATTGACGAACTCGAAGACAACAAAAACTACTATCAAGAAGAAATAGCAAAAGACAATCAGAACATCAAAAAACTCAAAAACCCCGATGAAATCGAGCGATATGCTCGAGAAAAATACTATATGAAAAAAGATAGTGAAGATATCTATATCATCGAATTTGAAGGCGATACCACCAAAACAAAAGAGTAAAAGTCCATAACGAATAGTTTTTTTAAAAGAATAACAATGAAAAATAATTTATTCAAAGAATTCGAACCCGTTTCCTCAAAACAATGGAAACAACAAATCCAATTTGAATTAAAAGGAGAAGATTATAACGAAAAACTAGTATGGAATTCTCCCGAAGACATCAAAGTAAAACCCTTTTATCACAAAGATGAATTAGCCAAAACCTGCAACAGCAAGACCAAAGCAACACAATTCAAAATTGGGCAACACATTTTTGTTCGAGACCTTCAAAAATCAATCACAAGAGCAATAGACAGTATCAATCGTGGAGCAGATAGTATTAGTTTTACCATCGGAGATCCAGCAACTGATGTCATCAAATTACTCGAAAACCTTCCATTAGAAAAAACAACTATTCACTTTCATTTATTGTTTCTTTCAATCGATTTCGTAAAAAAAATTGAAGCCATCGCTACCCAAAAAAAAGCAACTATATTTTGCAATATAGACCCTATTGGTCAGTTGGCTAGAGACGGGAATTGGTTTGAAACTCCAGAAAAGGACAATTTCGAGACTTTAAAAACCCTTGCTAAAGAAATAAAAAACGTTGCATTTCTAGCAATCGATGCTAGTCTATACCAAAATGCAGGTGCCAATATGGTACAACAACTCGCCTACAGTCTAGCACATGCCAACGAATATTTCAATCGTATAGAAACCATCTCAAAACCCATGGTTTTTAAAATGGCAGTTGGTACCAACTATTTTTTCGAAATAGCAAAACTAAGAGCCTTACGAATTCTTTTCACTACCCTTGCAAAAGAATACAACCATAATGTAGAGTGTCACATACATGTTACGCCTACAAAACGCAACAAAACCATATACGATTACAATGTCAATATGCTCCGCACCACCACCGAATGTATGTCGGCAATTTTAGGCGGTGCAAATACCATAACCAATTTGTCCTACGATGCGTTGTATCACAAGGACAACGAATTCGGAGATAGAATTTCCAGAAACCAATTGTTGGTACTCAAAAACGAAAGCTATTTCGACAAAGTCAATAACCCTGCAGACGGAAGTTATTATATCGAAAACATCACCAACCAATTAGCTGAAAAAGCCTTGTTGTTATTCAAAGAGATAGAAGCCAATGGCGGTTTTCTAAAACTATTAAACGACGGAGTTATCAAAAAACGAATCCAAGAAAGCGCCGACAAAGAGCAAGAGTTATTCAACGCTGGCAAAGAAGTGCTATTGGGCACCAACAAATACCCCAACAAAAACGATAAAATGAAAAACGAATTAGAGTTATTTCCATTCGTGAAAATAAAACCCCGAAAGACCATTATCACACCCATTATCGAAAAAAGATGGGCTGAGAAATTGGAACAAGATCGATTGGCTACAGAATAAAAAAATTGCGCTTTAGCGCCTTTGCGAGATAAAATGAGAAAAAATCTACAACACATAACCCTGCAACAAGCACAGGAAACCAGTCAGCAACCAACGGGTTCAGAACAAAATTTCCTAACGGCTGAAGGTATCGAACTCAAACCAACCTATTCCGAAGAGGATATCAAAGGAATGGAACACCTCGATTTCGGAGCAGGTTTTGCACCCAATCTTCGTGGGCCATATGCTACTATGTTTGTCCGTCGTCCTTGGACCATCAGGCAATATGCAGGTTTTTCTACTGCCGAAGAAAGCAATGCCTTCTACAGAAGAAATCTTGCAGCAGGTCAAAAAGGACTTTCTATAGCTTTTGATTTACCTACCCATAGAGGATATGATTCTGATCACGAACGTGTGGTTGGAGACGTGGGTAAAGCAGGTGTTGCCATAGATACGGTAGAAGATATGAAAGTATTATTCGACCAAATTCCACTAGACGAAATGTCGGTTTCCATGACCATGAACGGTGCCGTTTTACCCATTATGGCTTTTTATATTGTCGCAGCCGAAGAGCAAGGAGTACAACCTCATCAACTTTCAGGAACCATCCAAAACGATATCCTAAAAGAATTTATGGTGCGAAACACCTACATCTATCCACCGACACCATCGATGAAAATCATTGCCGATATATTTGAATATACCAGCAAAAAAATGCCAAAGTTCAACTCCATCTCTATTTCAGGATACCACATGCAAGAAGCAGGTGCCACGGCAGATATTGAGCTGGCGTATACTCTTGCCGATGGTTTAGAATACATTCGCACCGGATTATCAACCGGTATGAAAATCGATGAGTTTGCGCCTCGCCTATCTTTTTTCTGGGCTATCGGGATGAACCATTTTATGGAAATTGCCAAAATGCGTGCCGGCAGAATGATATGGGCCAAACTCGTCAAACAATTCAACCCAAAAGACGACAAATCATTGGCTTTGAGAACCCATTGCCAAACATCAGGTTGGAGTCTAACCGAGCAAGATCCGTTCAACAATGTAGCACGAACCACTATCGAAGCGATGGCTGCTGCTTTTGGTGGCACACAATCGTTGCACACCAATGCCTTAGACGAAGCCATAGCCTTACCAACCGATTTCTCAGCTCGTATTGCGCGTAATACTCAAATTTTCATACAAGAAGAAACCAAAATCACCAAAACGGTCGATCCTTGGGCAGGCAGTTATTATGTAGAAAGCCTCACCAATGAAATAGCACAAAATGCATGGAAACTCATTGAAGAAGTTGAAGAATTGGGCGGAATGACCAAAGCCATCGAAGCCGGAATTCCAAAACTAAGAATCGAAGAAGCTGCTGCACGAAAACAAGCTCGTATAGATTCCAGCCAAGATATTATTGTAGGCGTCAACAAATACCGATTAGAAAAAGAAGATCCGTTGCACATACTAGATGTCGACAACCAAATGGTGCGCAAGCAACAACTAGAGCAACTTGACAAGATAAAAGCCACACGCGATACCGAAAAAGTAAAAGCAAGTTTGGCAAAATTAACCGACTGTGCAAAAAACCAAAACGATAATTTACTATCTTTAGCCGTAGAAGCGGCAAGAAACAGAGCAACACTAGGCGAAATCAGTGAAGCACTCGAAACCGTTTACGGAAGATATAAAGCACAAATCAGAAGTTTTAGTGGCGTGTATAGCAAAGAGATAAAAAACGACGAAAGTTTTGAAAAAGCAAAACAATTGGCCGATGCCTTCGCCAAAAAAGAAGGTCGTCGACCACGCATTATGATTGCCAAAATGGGACAAGACGGTCACGATCGTGGTGCCAAAGTAGTTGCCACAGGTTATGCCGATGTCGGTTTTGATGTCGATATTGGACCATTATTTCAAACACCACAAGAAGCTGCGAAACAAGCGGTGGAAAACGACGTACACATTCTAGGTGTTTCCTCATTGGCAGCAGGACACAAAACCCTAGTACCACAAGTCATAGAAGAACTCAAAAAATACGGCCGACAAGACATTATGGTCATTGTAGGTGGTGTCATTCCTGCACAAGATTACCAATTTCTTTTTGATGCCGGAGCAGTAGCCGTTTTTGGTCCTGGAACCAAGATCAGCGAAGCAGCGATTAAAATTTTGGAAGTGCTTATTGATTAATCAACCAAACCTGATAGGTTTTCAAAACCTGTCAGGTTTCTAACGAGAAAAGTATGGTACAAGCACTTGAAAATGGTAAATACTACCATATCTACAATAGAGGAATAAATAGCGATATTCTTTTTAAAGAAAATAAAAACTACGAACATTTTATTAATTTGTATGACACTCATATTGAACCTATAGCAGAAACTTATGCTTGGTGTTTAATGAAAAATCACTTTCATTTTTTGGTAAGATTAAAAGAGGAAGCAGAAATACAAACAGAAAGGAAAATTTTACCTTCACAATCTTTTTCAAATTTATTTAATGCCTATACCAAAGCTTTTAATAAAAGTTATAACAGACACGGCGCATTATTTGAAAGACCTTTTAAAAGAAAATCAATCGACAATGAAAGTTATTTTCAAAACCTAATAACTTATATACATAATAATCCTGTTCACCACAAAATTTGCGAAAATCCAATTGAATATCCTTGGAGTTCTTATGTCACTTGTATTTCAGATAAACCAACAAAACTTAAACGTAAAAAGGTTATCGAAATGTTTAATGACATTGAAAACTTTAAATATGTTCATCAATTAAAAAGTAATCCATTTACTATTGAAAGTTTTTTAGGAATTTAGGTTTTACATAATTAACTCTTTTTAGAAACCTAAGAGGTTTCTATATATTAGCCAACTAAGCATACTCTCCCATTTTCCTAATAAAAACAATCAAAATTCAAGGCTGTACAACAAAACTCACATAAACCAACAAACCTGTCAGGAGTTAAAAAAATTAAAGGTTTGGATGAAACCTGACAGGTTTTTAAAACCTTTTAAAATCCTGACCTTAAATGAATATAATTTAAATGAAACCGGACAAGTTTTTAAAGAATTAAAGGTTAGGATGAAACCTGACAGGTTTTAAAAACCTGTCAGGTTTAGTGCCAAAGAATCACATATTATATTTTAAAAACACCAACAGAAAGGTTGGTGTTTTTTTTTAGCCTTTTTTTATCTGAAAACTTTGTTGACAAATAACCCATTGCGCTTACAATTGTAGGCGGGTCATTACAAATTAATTTAATAATTTTAAAAAATGAAAATTGAAGAACTTATATTAATACTTGAAAAAAAATCTAATTATGGTTTTGAAATTACAAAACGAAAAGGTATTTTAACTAGTACTTGGGAGATATATAAAAAGAATAAATTCTTTTATTTTTTTAATGTCAATGAAAAAATAATTTTTGATGATAATCATAAATATACTAAAGATGAACTTATTAAAGAATTTCAAAATTCAAAATTTGTTATTGATTATGAATATGAATAAAACAATTATTACAAATTAATTTGAAATTGTATTCTCCTATTTTTAATTCTATTCTCCAACTCATCTAATGTTAAAAATGCATAAGAAGACCCTTTTTCATTTATACTAACAAAACAGAATCTAAATCTTGATCCAAGGATTTTTCCGAAATTAAATTCATTTTCAGTTGCACCAAAAAAGAAACCTTTTGGATTTTCAGGTAAATATTTTTTAGTGGTTTTTAATTCAATTAAAATAATATCTTCTAAATAAGTTTGAATGAAATCTTCATCTGTAATTTTACCTACCATTTCTGGAATGTAAATTAAATCAAAGGCTTGAAGAAATCTATGTTCAATATTTAATAAATTCAGTAATTCTTTTTTAGTTATTAAATCAATTTTAAAAAATCCAGAATAATTTTCAATAAGATAATTAACACCTTCTTTTTCAGTTACATTATTTGATAATGTCAATACAAATGAATGTTTTCTTGACATTATTTTTCTGATTTTACTTCATAATTAACATAACTATGATTGGGATTGATTAGACTAAAATCTAATAATTCTGAGAGATTTATTTCAAAGACTTTTGCAAAAACAGCAATATTAGAAAGAGAAATATTTCTTTCACCTCTTTCAATCATTCCTATATAAGTTCTGTGAAATCCGGTTATGAATGATAATTTTTCTTGACTATAATCTTTTTGTAGCCTTAATAGCTTTATTCTATTACCAAATTCTTTTAAAAGAGTTTCATTTATCATTAAACAAAACTATACTTATTGTATGCATTCATCAACATACAATAAGTATCAATTACAAGTAGTTTTTTTTATAGAATGTAAATTATACAATAAAAACAACCCAACTTCGAAGCATCAGACAACCTACAATAAACCAACAAACCTGTCAGGTTTCTAAATATTACTCAATTCCTCAAACTCTCCCATCTTCCTAATAAAAAAAACCAACATTCAAAGCAATAAAACAAAACTCACACAAACCAACAAACCTGTCAGGTTTCTAAATATTACTCAACTCCTCAAACTCTCCCATCTTCCTCATAAAAAACCAAATTACAAACCAATATATTAAATAAACCAACAAACCTGACAGGTTTTAAATACCTGTCAGGTTTCATTTAATTATTTGCAATCCATTAAAAACGATACACAAAAAAAACTCCCATCAAACCCAATCACCAAACCCCAACAATTTCCAACCCTTGCAACGCCAATTCGTTAAAGGGGTATACAACTCCATTTACCTTTTGGTAATAACGGGTTTGTAAAACGGCAAGACACACTTTGGTTCCTGTGGGTATAGAAGTAGGAGTCAATCTCAAAGTTGAGGCTGTAAAAGTAGCATCAAGCAAAACAGGTTCACTGGTATAAAATGCAGCAACTTCGTTTTCAAAAGCTAAGGTTAGTATTCCCAAACATACTTGTATACCAGAAGCGCCTAGTGGCATTGAGCAATTTTTCATTTGCAAATCACGAACAGTATAAGTAGCTGTAGCAGCATCAAAATGTCCCATACCGGGCAAAAATTGGCTTGCTTTTTTTGGGGTAATAGCAAACTGCAAGAGTAAATCACGACCTTCTGGAGTAACCAAGCCGTTGGCAAATTGCCGTTGGCCTCGTGGCGAAACAGTATCAAAACATTTTATCGCTTGAAACAACCGCATCAACCTGCCATGCAAAGTCACATCAGCAACATCCTTCAAAAAAGGGTGTAACCCAATACGAAAAAGTTTTTTTGCTTTGGATACTCGTCCAAACTCAGAGGAGTTCTCCCGTACTCTTGCCATTTCAGGTTTGGTTTTTATAGCTTTCCCATTAAAGCCACCACCTGCAACACGCACAACAGGCACGCCTTTACGGAGATAAAAATTCAACCCTTGAAGCGTGCCAACTAGCTGTAATATTCCTTTTTGCTTTGCCATAATCTAAAATACTAATCATCAAAAATAGTACTTTTTTATAGTATACAGTATTTATATAACGTAATTATAGTATATATATAGCGTATATAAAACGTATTTAATTGTAATAAGAGTAATATAATCCCCAATAAATAGCGGTAGCAGTAGAAACAAAATAGTCACTTTAAAAAACCTATCGCCACATATTCTCTATGCTTTGTTGAATAAGAATTGGATTTAAAATAACGTTTTATTCCTACAACCCAGAAAAGTTTCAATAATAGATTTAGTCTAATAAAGTTACCCTCGCTTCAACCAACCCGTCACACTCAACCGTCGCTCATTTGTCACCAAAACCTCGTGTTCCAACTCATTACTTCTAAAGAATACCGTCTTCCCTTGTGTGGGTGCAATTGTTTGGTTGGCATCCGTTTGGTAAATCTGCAATTCGCCACCATCTTGGGTTTGCCAATGCGGATTGAGGTAACTGATCATAGAAAACTGTCGGATAGAATTGTCTTTAAACTGGTCCAAATGTTTTTTATAAAAATCACCAGCTTCATATAATGAATAATGAAATTCATAATTCCTAATATCAGCAATTTCTTGATTTGACAATAGTTTTGAATTTCAAACTATTATTATCTACTCATTTTTTATTTGTCTAAAAAATACATAAATGAAATAAAAGTTGCTACACAAAATCATAATTCTTTTTTACAACCTTGTAACAATAAGTTTTTTTTATTTTTTAAAATTAAATTAAAATAAAAAACTGATTTTCAATAAATTATAACTATCTTTAATTACCCTAAATTTTGTTGTGTTACCTAAAATTATTAATAATTAAACAAATAATTTATGAAAAACAAGATTTTAAAAGGAATTACAGTGTGTATTATTACAGTACTTGCTATTGCCTGTAATCCAAAAAAAGAAGATCCAACAACTGCTGCTGATGTTGTAGACAAAGAACAAATTAAAGCCGATTTTCAAATTATGGAAACTGCATTTGCTGATGCTATGAATGCTGGTAAACCTGAAACTATTGTTTATTATTCTAATGATGCCACTAGTTATTCTCAAAACAAACCGCCATTAATAGGTAAAGCAGCCATTGACAAATCTCTTTTAGAAGAAAATACCTCTAAAGTAAAAGGGGATAAAGTGAGTTATACTGTAAATGAAGTTCATCCTTCGAGTGATGGAGAAATGGTAGTTGAAATTGGAAGTTATAATGTAACAGACTCAAATAATACTATTAAACACAGTGGAAATTATATGAGTTTATTTCATAAAGTTGATGGAAAATATCTATGTGTTCGGGATATGAGCGCTTCTATAATGCCATTACCAAAAAAATAGATACATTAGAATAATTTACCAAAAAGCACTTCAAATAAGAAGTGTTTTTTTTTTTAATTTTAATCAAGATAAACGTTTTTTTACTAGCTCCACGAAGTCTCACAAGTTCAAAGTAAAAATCAAATTCCTTAACAAAATTTTAAACAAAGTAACATATATCAATCTAAAATATAATATTTTAAATTGAAATTTGTAAATGACGATAAAAAAATAGTTTTCCAAAATTCACCTTTTCAACCAACCCGTCACACTCAACCGTCGTTCATTCGTCACCAAAACTTCGTGTTCCAACTCATTGCTTCTAAAGAATACCGTTTTCCCTTGTGTAGGTGCAATCGTTTGGTTGGCACCTGTTTGGTAAATCTGCAATTCGCCACCATCTTGGGCTTGCCAATTCGGATTAAGGTAACTGATCATTGAAAACTGTCGGTTCGAATTGTCTTTAAACTGGTCCAAATGTTTTTTATAAAAATCACCAGCTTCGTACAACGAATAATGAAACTCGTAACCCGTGATTCCGGCGTAGCAACTGCTATTCAAGTAAAGCACAAAAGCATCTATGTGATCAAAAAAAGCATTTTCATGAACATTGTTGTGCTTTTTATCGAGCCAGTAAATAGTATCTTTCCGGATAAGGGCATTAAGTTGGAGTTTATGGTCATTGCCTACTCCTGCTTGCTGCAACAAGGCATTGGCTTCCAGAGTTAAAATATTGTTGGCCAAATGTTCACACAAGGCTACGCTCAAAAAATCTTGGGCTATGCCTACTTTATTGGCTATAAAACTCGCTATCAAGGTTTCAAAACTCGCTTCCATCCTACTGCAATTTCTTGATTTGACAAGATTTGGGTCAAGGTAGGCTATTTTATACTAGTAAGTAGTTTTGTTGATACTAATGAATTATAAATTTAAAATAAAAGTTTTTTTGCGATGTAAATTCTTGATACAATGCATACATTTTATTATGTGTTAAATGGGCAATGATTTTCAAATTTTGAAGTATTAAAAGTTAGTATTTTTAGTAGAAATTAGGATGCAATTATATCCTTTAAAATTAATAATCTCAATTTTATCTCTAAAATATAATGATTTTACTTTCCAATTTTATTACACAAGGTACATCTACCTCAACAAAACAACAACAGAAAATCATAACTTCTTATAAAACAAGCCCTTTTCAATGATGTTTATAGTATAGATTTATTTTATTTTAATGCTACAATTTTAAATAATTATTTCGTACGTTTATTATAGAAAAATACATCTTTTGAAACAATGCTTAAAAAAGCACTTTTATTTATTATTATTTTACATCAAACCCTCTCTTTTGGTCAATTGGGTTTTTGCAGTGGTAGTAGTGGCGCTCCTATTTTCTTTGAAAATTTTGGTAGTGGTACCAATTATGGACCAGCGTTGCCAATAGGAATTACCAATTATAACTTTGTTTCAAGTGGCTATCCTAACGACGGAGAATATACTTTGTATTACAGAACCAATCTTATTGCCAACAACTGGCTATATTCTTCAGATCACACACCAGATACACAACCTGACGGAATTGACGGTAAATGCTTAATTGTAAATGCTAGTAATACTCCAGGCCAATTTTATAAAAGAACCGTAACGGGTTTGTGTAGCAACACTACTTTTGAATTTTCTGCTTGGGTCATCAACATCATCAACTCGGCTTCTGGTGGATGTCCAGGCACAGGAATTCCTGTAAATGTAAGTTTTGAAATTTGGGATGCTACCGATACTATATTACTTCGATCAGGAAGCACCGGAAATATAAACGGAACATCAACTCCAATCTGGAATCAATACGGTTTGGTTTTTACAATGGGTACTGGACAAACTTCGGTTATCCTAAAAATGAGAAACAATGGTGCTGGAGGTTGCGGAAATGATTTAGCCATTGATGATATTATGTTTAGAGCTTGTGGTGAGTTTAGCTCAATTACAAAAACAGGAACTGCACTAAACACTATTTCTGTTTGTGCAAACGAAACCATTACTAGCACAACACTTCAAGTAACTACAACAGGAACTGCAACAAATGTTTACCAATGGCAACAAAGCAATAATAATATAACCTATACCGACATTGTAGGTGCAAATGGAGCAGTATTTACAATGCCAACCTCTTTTGCAACAACTACCTATTACAGAGTAAAAGTAGCTAGTGATACTACCAATTTAAATAATCCTTTTTGTTCTACGTTGTCAGAAATTTTTACAGTAAATGTAAATCCATTACCAAATGCTCCCATTTCTACTGGTAATCAAGCCATTTGTAGCAATCAAACCACAACGCTCAATGTAACTGTAAATCCAAATGAAAGTGCCAATTGGTATGATGCAGCAACAAACGGAAATCTAATAAGAGCAAATTCGTTATCCTATAGTCCAACTTCAGCAGGAACATATTACGCAGAAGCATATAATATTACAACAGGTTGCAAAAGTGCTACTCGAACAACCGTTGTAGTAAATCCTATTACAACCATAACAGCTACAGGTATAACAACCATTTGTTCTGGAGCAACAACTGCAATAAATCTAGTAGCTTCAGATACGAGTGCAACTATAAATTGGAACGCAACTTCATCAAATGTCGTAGGATTTTCAAACGGTACAGGAAATACTATTGCACAAACTCTTACCTATTCCGGAAATGCAACAGGAACAGTAACTTATACCATTACTCCAATAAAAAATGGTTGCGCAGGAACACCAAAAATAGTTGTAGTAACAGTAAATCCCCAACAAAATATTACATTAACATTTCCTGCGATACCAACTACTTTATGCTTAAATGCTACAGCTCCAATATTACCTAGTGTGTCTTCGAATACAACTCCAATTAATGGGACTTGGACACCATCTGTAATAAATACTACTGCAATTAGTACAACAATTTATACTTTTAATCCAATAGTTGGGAACTGTCAAACCATTCTGCCATATCAAGTTTCAATTACTATAGGAAACAATTTTGTATCCGATTTTAATCCTACAATAACACTTTGTTCCGGAGATACGCCACCGCTACTAAATCCTATTGCTCCAAACGGAATTGCCGGTACGTGGAATCCACCAACAATAAATAATACAACATCTGGATTGTATACTTTTACACCAAACAACAATCTATGTACTTTAAATCAGACAATAAATGTTGTTATAACAACCCTAACAGTATCCCCTTCTGGACCAACTACTATTTGCTCTGGTGAGACAACTACAATAAATTTAATGCCTTCAGATGCAAATGCAACCATAAATTGGACAGCAACAGCAACAAATGTTGTAGGATTTTCAAACGGTTCAGGAACTACAATTGCCCAAACCTTAACTTGTTCAGGAAATACAACAGGAACCGTTACATATACCATTACAGCTACAAAAAACAGCTGTGTAGGTATACCAAAAATTGTTGTAATTACGGTTAATCCACCTACTATTATTACACCAACTTTTTCAACAATACCAAATAAATTATGTGTAAATGATATTGCACCGCTTTTACCAAATATATCCACAAACACAACTCCAATTAATGGTACTTGGACACCATCTGTAATAAATACAGCTTCAATTGGCACAACAAAATATACGTTTAACCCTCAACTAAGCTATTGTCAAAACATTCAGCCATATCAAGTTACTATCACTGTTGGAAATGATTTTATACCTGATTTTGATGCTAGTATTAATCTTTGTTTAGGTACAACACCACCTTTATTAAATACAACTTCACCAAACGGAATTTCGGGTACTTGGAATCCTTCAAGTATAAATAATAGTGTTTCTGGCAGTTATCTTTTTACACCAAATGCCAATCAATGTGCTGATAGTCATACATTAAATGTCACCATTTTAGATTCAAATTTAACGAGTATTGCTTATACCACTACAAACGCATTCTCAGAAAATCAAATCGTTTCAATTTTTGCTATTGATTCTGGAAATTACTATTATCAAATGGATAATGGTGTGCTGCAAGAAAGCAATGTTTTTGAAAATGTAACTTCCGGAACACATACAATTACTGTAATTGATCCAAATGGATGTTCACAACCTATTAGTGACGAAATAATCATAATTGGTTTTCCCACTTTTTTTACACCCAACGGAGATGGTTTTAATGATTATTGGACAATTTCTAATTTAAGTAGTTTTCAAAAACCCGTAATTAGAATATTTAATCGTTTTGGAAAATTAATCAAACAAATTGCATCAAATGGTAACGGTTGGGATGGAACTTTCAACGGAATTGCATTACCCGCAGATGATTATTGGTTCACTGTTGATTTTATTGAAAATAATGAAAATAAAACTTTTAAATCTCATTTTAGTATTAAAAGATAAAAGCTATTTCAAAAAACAAACAATTATTTTATTGAGCTCTAGTTTTTTGAAAGCAATCGTTTTATTAAATTTGGAAAAAATTGAATATGATGACATCCAAATTCCCTCATAGTACAACCTGTATCTTTTCGGTGATGTCACAAATGGCAAAAGAATATAATGCTATCAATCTTTCGCAAGGTTTTCCTAATTTTCCAGTAGAAAAACGTCTAAAAAATAGTTTGGCATTTTGGGCAAAGGAAGAAGTGCATCAATACTTACCTATGGCTGGATTTCCTCCATTGCTAGAGAAAATTGCGGCATTAACTTTGCAATCCTATGACCGAAAAGTTAATCCAACTACTGATGTTTTAATTACAGCTGGCGCTACCGAAGGGATTTATGCCACCATACAAGCCTTAGTCAACCCAAAAGAAGAAGTCATTATTCTCGATCCGAGTTATGATTGTTATGAAACGCCCATTGTGTTGTGCAATGCCAAACCCATTCGCATCAACCTCAACGACGATTTTACACCCAATTGGGAAGCAATTGGCAAGGCAATGAATGCCAAAACCAGAATGATTATCATCAACAATCCACACAATCCGACTGGAAAAATATGGACCTCAAATGATTTTATTCAACTTGAAAAACTGCTAGATCTATACCCCAATGTTATCATACTTTCGGATGAAGTCTATGAATACATCACTTTTGAAAACCAACATATTTCTATAAATCAACATCAAAATTTAAAAGAAAAAAGCGTGATTGTTTCCTCTTTCGGGAAATCATTTCATATTACCGGTTGGAAAATTGGATATCTTATTGCACCTGACCATTTAATGAATGAAATCAAAAAAGTACATCAGTTTTTGGTTTTTAGTGTGAATAGCGTGGCGCAATATGCACTCAATGACTATATGGATGTTGTAGAAGTGGCAGAACTAGGTGATTTTTATCAACAAAAAAGAGATTTTTTTAGAAACCAAATTCAAGAAACCAAATTCGAATTATTGCCTTGCGAAGGTTCATATTTTCAAATTGCATCCTATAAATCCATTACAAACGAAAATGACATCGACTTTACCAAACGTTTAGTCAAAGAATTTGGTGTAGCTGCTATTCCGCTTTCCCCTTTTTATGCCGATGCAAAACAAATACAATGCATACGATTTTGTTTTGCCAAGGACGAAAAAACATTAACTCTAGCTACAGAAAGATTATTAAAACTATAATATTTTGATGCTGTTTACTTTTTGTTCACCTCTATTATAAGGACGAAGCATAAAATATTCTACTTTTGATTTTATGCATAATCTAAGAACAGTTTCCTTTTTATTTGCGCTATTTTTTTCAATTGTTGGTTGGGCTTCAACACCTGAAAATACATTGATGCAAAAAGGTTGGGCAGCATTGGTCAAAGACAAGGAGAATGAAGCTTTTAATTATTTTTGGCAGGCGCATCAAAAAGCAATTATAGAAAAAAACATACCCGACAATGCCGAATCTTTATTATATCTGGGGATATGTTCCTATGGTTCAAGTTTAGAAAAAGGCCTTCAGTTTGCAACCCAATCGCTTAATGAATATAAAAAAGTAGCAAAAACCAACCCTGAAATAGGAAAAATAGGTCGCTACAAATGTTTGCAATTGATTAGTACAATTTATGCTCGACAGAAAAAATATACAGACGCTATGCGATTGAGCAAAGAAGTAGTTGCGGAATTAAAAAACAAAAAGGACAATTCTGGAACATTAGGATTGGCATATAATAGTTTGGGCTCTTTATTTGAATTAAAAAACCAGAAAGATTCCTCCGAAGTCTTTTATAAATTGGCTTTAAATGAATTTGAATATGCAAACAACATAGCCTATTTACCATCTTCATATTGCAAAATAGGAACTTTGGCCTTACAAAAAGGGCAAAAAGAGACCAGTTGGAAGTATTACAACAAAGCCCTAACTCTAGCACAAACTTCTCAAAACAAACAAGCTATTGTCAATACACAAATTGCTCTTGGACAATGGTTTTTGACTTTTGAAAACAATAATGTTATAGCTGAAAAAAACTTTAATATAGCTTGGCAATTGAGCAAATCGCTAACAGATAAGACTTTTGAAATCAAAGCCATCGAAGCTTTAATAGAAGTCAAAAACAAACAAGGCAACTATTTTGAAGTAGCGCAACTTCAAAACAAAGTTATTCAAATCAAAGATGCTTTCTATTCGTTTGAAAGAGAACAAATAGTAAAAAGTCTAGAAGTACAATTTGAAGTCGCAGAAAAAGATAGAAAACTAGAACTTGTGTCAAAAGAAAATCAAGTATCGAGTTTGACTAATTATCTTTTGGGTACAATTGTATTACTTTTTACTATTGGGTTTCTTTATTTTAGAAGAATTTATAAACGAGACAAACTATTATTGAGCACCAAAGAAAAACTTGTTATTGCGCTAGAAGATCAAAAAAAGTTAAAACAACTGCAATTTGAAAACGATATTGACCATAAAGAAAGTCAGTTGAGTGCCATTACCATACAGATGCTTCAAAAAAATGAAATTATAGAAGAAATAAAAGAGGTTATTCAAAAAAAGGAAATCAATGCAGAAGCTCAATTATCTAAAATAGTCAAAAGATATGCGACACAAGATAGTAATTGGAATGATTTTGATAAAAATTTCGAAAGTGTCAACAAGAATTTCTATTCCAAACTCAAACAAAAATATCCCGATATTAGTGCCAATGATTTAAAGATTTGTGCTTTAATCAAATTGAATTTATCCATAAAAGAAATGGCATCAATTCTAAACATTTCACCCGATAGTGTAAAAACCGCTCGGCATAGATTACGCAAAAAACTACAACTCACAACCGAAGAAAATTTAACCGATTTTATATTGTCTATATAATCGAAAGTATTATAAAGTATTGATTTTGTTGAAATGTTTACCTTTTGTCAACCTTTAAAATGGAGAGTGTAGAGATTTTATAATTATATTTGTAATGAAAAATTGCTATCGAAAAAGTATGAACCAAAAAACTATTGCTATGAAAAAGATTTATTTTATTTTAATGAGTACTCTTATCTGCTTTACTGCAAAATCTCAAGTTATTAATGGTGATTTTGAAAATGTAAAAGAAAATTTTTTACCAAGCAATTGGGGGAAAAGTTTTTCTATTAATGTTGGATTAAATACAGAAACTGGCGAATCTACTTCAGATGAAATTCAATACACTAGTTGTATTCCAGGATTGTGTTATTCAAATTTTGGAAATAGTAATTCAGGGCAATATGCTTTAGAAATGGCAAATGCTTTTAATATTACACAAAACCAAATAATTGTAGGTGGAGCTGTTTTATTTGAAGATGCAACTCAAGATTTTCCACCAGGAGGAGATTATAATAGCAATACGAGTCAGGTTCCTTTTAATGCAAGTTTATATGATGCTACTTATGGATATAATCTAGGTTTTTATTATAAATTTTTATCATTAGGAGATGATATTGCCGAAGCAAATTTAGAACTTTTTGATATCGATCATAATTCTGTAGGCAAAGTTTCTGTACCTATAACAGGTTCTAATGATATTTTTGAATATGTTTATGCCGCAGTAAATCTTACTTCTTCAAACACACCTACCTTTATGAGTCTTTCATTTTCAATGGCAAAAGAAGGTTCAACTCCAACTTTAGGTAGCATTCTAATTGTTGATGATGTATTTATAAACAATGCCACTTTGAGTGTAAATCAAAATCAAATCAATTCTTTCTCAGTCTTTCCAACATTAGCAAAAAATGAAATCAATATCAACAAAGGAACTACTATTGAAAATGGGAAATACCTATTCAAAATCTTTAATTCTCAAGGAAAAATGGTAAAAGAGGAACAGCTTAACTTTTCAAACAACACTTCAAAAATAAAAGTTGATGATTTGGCTTCGGGTATGTATTTTTTAAAATCAGAATCTAATAACTTCACAACAAAATTTATAAAAGAATAACCCAAAAGAAACTAAACGTTTATAGAAGCAGAATAGGATAATATTTCTATTCTGCTTTTTTATTTTTTATATGCGTGCATAATAAATATATTTTCTATATTTACAGTTCAAAATAATCAAATATGAATTTTTCAGCAAAAATGCTACGCGATGATGCGTTAAAAGGAAAAACAATTGTAGTAACTGGTGGCGGAAGTGGCTTAGGTAAAGCAATGACAAAATATTTTCTAGAATTGGGTGCTAATGTTGCTATTACCTCAAGAGATATAGAAAAATTAAGAACGACTGCTTCAGAATTAGAAACAAAAACAAGCGGGAAATGTTTACCCATTCAATGTGATGTGCGTCATTATGAACAAGTTGAAGCAATGTTGGCAGAAGTTTTAAAGACTTTTGGCAAAGTAGATGTCTTATTGAATAATGCAGCAGGTAACTTTATTTCTCCAACCGAAAGATTGTCTGCAAATGCTTTTGATACTATTATAGATATTGTTTTAAAAGGTTCAAAAAATTGCACCTTAGCTTTTGGTAAACATTGGATTGCGGCAAAACAAACCAATTGTAATGTCTTAAATATAGTAACCACATACGCTTGGACAGGTTCAGGATATGTTGTGCCAAGTGCCACTGCAAAAGCAGGTGTACTAGCAATGACAAGAAGTTTGGCAGTAGAATGGGCAAAATATGGCATCAGAATGAATGCAATTGCTCCTGGACCATTTCCTACAAAAGGTGCTTGGGACAGATTATTGCCAGGTGATTTAGCAGAGAAATTTGATATGGCCAAAAAAGTTCCTTTGCGTCGTGTTGGTGATCATCAAGAATTAGCCAATTTAGCCGCTTATCTAGTATCTGATTTTTCTGCCTATATAAATGGTGAAGTGGTAACAATTGATGGTGGAGAATGGCTTCAAGGTGCTGGACAATTTAATATTTTAGAAAAAATTCCACAAGAAATGTGGGATATGCTCGAAACTATGATTAAAAACAAAGGAAGTAAATAGATTGCAAATTTAAAACAGTCAAATTCTATAAAAGATAAATATGATTTCTAAAACTCATATTTATCTTTTTCTATTTTCATTTCTGTTTATTGTATTCTCTTTCCTCTTTGTTCTAAACTTTACAAGATTGTTAACAAAATACATTTTCAAAACCCATAAATAATTGTATTTTTACCGTTCAAAATTTTAAAAATTAAATGGGTAAAATCATAGCTATTGCCAATCAAAAAGGTGGTGTCGGAAAAACAACAACATCGGTTAATTTAGCCGCTTCGTTAGGTGTTTTAGAAAAGAAAGTTTTACTTATTGATGCTGATCCGCAAGCCAATGCAAGTTCTGGTCTAGGAATAGATATAGAAAATATTGCTATAGGTACGTACCAAATTTTAGAACATAGTAATCGTCCAGAAGAAGCCATAATTGCTTGTTCCTCACCAAATGTTTCTGTAATTCCTGCTCATATTGATCTTGTAGCTATCGAAATAGAATTGGTAGACAAAGAAAATAGAGAGTATATGCTCAAACAAGCCTTAGCAAGCATCAAAGACGATTATGATTATATTCTTATAGATTGTGCGCCATCATTGGGTTTATTAACTTTAAACGCATTGACAGCAGCAGATTCTGTCATTATCCCGATACAATGCGAATATTTTGCATTAGAAGGACTCGGAAAATTATTAAACACCATAAAAAGTGTTCAAAAAATACACAATCCAGATTTGGATATCGAAGGTTTATTACTAACAATGTTTGATTCTCGTTTACGATTATCCAACCAAGTGGTAGAAGAAGTTCAAAAACATTTTAGCGATATGGTTTTCAAAACTATAATTCAAAGAAACGTTAAGTTGAGTGAAGCGCCTAGTTTTGGAGAAAGTATTATCAGTTATGATGCAACTAGTAAAGGTGCTAATAATTATTTGCATTTAGCTCAAGAAATTATCAAGAAAAACAGTTTATAGATTTATGTCACAACCAGCAAAAAAACAAGCATTAGGAAGAGGATTATCTGCGTTGTTGAAAGATCCTGAAAACAATATACAATCGGTTAATGATAAAAATGCTGATAAAGTGGTTGGCAATATCATCGAATTGGATATCGATGCTATCGAAATTAATCCTTTTCAACCAAGAAGTAATTTCAATCAGGAATCATTACAAGAGTTAGCGATTTCTATTCGTGAATTGGGTGTTATTCAACCCATTACCGTTCGTAAAATAGATTTCAACAAATACCAATTAATTTCAGGTGAACGTAGATTGCGTGCTTCAAAACTAGCAAATTTAACTACAGTTCCAGCTTATATTCGTATTGCAAACGATCAAGAATCGTTAACAATGGCTTTGGTAGAAAATATCCAAAGACATGATTTAGATCCAATAGAAATTGCTTTGTCTTACCAACGATTAATAGATGAAATTCAACTAACACAAGAGCAAATGAGCGAACGTGTTGGAAAAAAGCGATCGACTATTGCCAACTATTTACGTCTTTTAAAATTAGATCCTATTATTCAAACAGGTATTCGTGATGGTTTTATAAGTATGGGTCACGGTCGAGCTATTATCAATATTGAAGATCAAGATGTTCAAACCGATATTTATCAGAAAATAGTATTTCAAAACCTATCAGTTCGTGAAACAGAAAGTTTGGTAAAATCGTATCAAGAAAGTTTGAAACCATCTGTAGCAAAACCAATAACTAAAGGAAATTCTTTTGCTATTGAAGACAAAAAATTAAAAACAATTGCTAACTATTTTGGTGCAAAAGTTGACATAAAAGTGGCAGGAAACGGTAAAGGAAAAATCACTATTCCGTTTCACTCTGAAGAAGATTTCAATAGAATTATAAAACTAATCAAAGGTTAGTGTATCGCTTTCTTTTCATATTACTTTTTTTAAGTTCAGGAACATTTACAGTTTTTGCACAAGGCAAAGTAGAACCTATTGTGGCATCAACGGATACCATAAAAAATCAAGATATAAATCCATTAGCACCAGCAAAAGCAGCTTTTTATTCGGCAATTCTACCTGGTTTAGGGCAAGCTTACAACAAAAAATATTGGAAAATTCCTTTGGTTTACGGCGCAATAGGAACTAGTATTTATTCTTACAGTTGGAACAATAAAAAATACCACGAAATTCGTGATGTTTATAAAAGTAGATTAGCTGGAAATACTAATGATAATTATCAATACTTAGATGATTCTAGATTAATAACAGCACAACGTTTTTATCAAAGAAACCGTGACTTATCGATGCTTTTTATAGCTGCCTTTTATATACTAAATATAGTTGACGCTAATGTTGATGCGCATTTAGGTCAGTTTAATGTCAATGATAATTTATCCTTAAATCCAGATGTTCAACAGAATGATTTGAATTTTAGACCCTCATTTGGTTTAGCACTTAATTATAAATTCTGATGAAAATAGCTCTTCTAGGATACGGTAAAATGGGAAAAGTAATCGAAAAGATTGCTCTCGAACGCGGACACGAAATTGTGTTACGAAAAACGAGTTCTACTACTTTTGAAGGACTTACAAATGCTGATGTGGCTATAGATTTTAGCATACCTGATGTAGCAGTTTGTAACATTTCTGAATGTTTGCATACTAACATTCCGATAGTATCTGGAACCACAGGTTGGTTAGACAAATACAACGAAATAGTTGCCTTGTGTATAGAGAAAAAAGGAGCGTTTATTTATGGTTCTAATTTTAGTCTAGGAGTGAATTTATTTTTCGAATTGAACAATCATTTAGCAAAAATGATGGCAAAATTCAATCAATACAAAGTAACGATGGAAGAAATTCATCACACGCAAAAATTAGACAAACCAAGTGGTACAGCTATTACATTAGCCAACGGAATCATAGAAAATTCAAAATATGATTCTTGGACGTTAGAATATGCAAAAGAGAATCAAATATTGATTGATGCCCAAAGAATAGAAAATGTGCCAGGAACTCATACCATAAGTTATATTTCTGATGTAGATGCAATCGAAATAAAACATACTGCCTTCAACAGAGAAGGTTTTGCCCTTGGATCTGTTCTTGCAGCAGAATGGATTGTTGGTAAAACAGGTGTTTTTACAATGAAAGATGTATTAGAATTAAATTAATAAAAAAAAAAGACTTAATCTAAAAATAAAAAATTATGACACTTTTACAATGGTTTGTGTTTTTTCTGATTGTTCAAATTGTTCATTTTGTAGGAACTTGGAAAATGTATGAAGCTGCAGGCAGAAAACGTTGGGAAGCAGCGATTCCTGTATATAATGCTATTGTCTTGATGAAAATTATCAATAGACCAACTTGGTGGACTATCTTACTTTTTGTTCCTGTTGTAAACTTGATAATGTTTCCAGTTGTATGGGTTGAAACGCTTAGAAGTTTTGGAAAAAACACTACTCTAGATACCGTTTTAGGAATCATAACATTTGGTTTTTATACCTATTATATCAGTTATACTAAAGAATTAAATTATATTTCTGATAGAAGTTTAATTCCTAAAAATGCAGTTGCAGATACAATAAGTTCGTTTTTATTTGCTATTGTGGTCGCTACAATTGTACATACTTATTTAATACAACCCTTCACCATTCCTACATCCTCATTAGAAAAATCATTATTAGTTGGTGATTTCTTGTTTGTTAGTAAGTTCAATTATGGTGCAAGAACTCCAATGACTGCTGTTGCTTTACCAATGGTTCACGATACCATTCCAATTTTGCATAAGAAATCGTATATGAGTTGGCCACAATTGCCCTATTTTAGATTTCCTGGATATCAAAAAATTGAGAAAAATGATATTGTAGTATTCAATTGGCCAGTAGATACCGTTTATAAATTTTTTGATACCTCAAAAAGAAAAGCCGACAAACCTATTGACAAAAAATCAAATTATGTAAAACGTTGTGTAGGAGTTGCAGGTGATAGCTTGCAAATAAAAGATGGTGTGATTTTTATAAACGGAAAACAATTAATTTTACCAGAACGTGCAAGACCTCAGTTTTCATATTATGTAACCACTAATGGTGGTGGTTTTGATCAAACCTACATTCAAAAAGAATTGCAAATCACAGATGGTGTGTATCAAACAGCTGCTAATACTTTTCTTTTTTCAGCTTTGACAGAAGAATCAGCTGCAAGATTAAAAAATAATCCTGTGGTAACTGCAATAGTTAAAAATATTTCTCACGATGAAGACCAAACCGTTTTTCCTCAAACCAAAAACTGGAATAGAGATAATTATGGTCCAATTTACATTCCTCAAGAAGGAAAAACTGTACAGATAAATGCAGAATCAATTCCGTTTTATAAAAGAATTATTGCAGAATATGAAGGAAATAATTTGAAAATAAACGGAAACGAAATTAGAATAAATGATAAAATTGCCACTTCTTATACCTTCAAACAAAACTATTATTGGATGATGGGAGACAATCGTCATAACTCTGAAGATAGTCGTTTTTGGGGATTTGTACCACAAAATCACGTAGTTGGAAAACCTATTTTTATTTGGATGAGTATTGACGGTATAAATAACGGTATAAAAAACTGGAAAGTTCGTTGGGATAGATTATTTACTACTGTTGGTGGTGAAGGACAACCGTATTCGTATTTTAAATTTTTCCTAATAGCATTAGCCGCTTATTTTGGTATTAGTTATTTTGTAGAAAAAAGAAAAGAAAAAAAAGAATAATCTAGCGCTTTGATTTTTTATTTATCATAATAGAAAAATATTTTCAAATGAGTTTGTTAATTCATCCCTCTTATTTCCCATCAATCAGTCATTTTGTTGCTATGACAAATGCTGATAGTATTACTTTGGAAATGGAAGATAATTTCCAGAAACAAACCAATAGAAACCGTACCGTTATTTATAGCCCAAACGGGTTACAAATGCTCAACATTCCGATTAAGCATAGCACCGAAAGACATCAGAAAACAAAAGATGTTAAACTTGAAACTGCATTTGATTGGCAAAAACAACATTTCAAATCACTAGAAGCCGCTTATAGAACCTCGCCTTTTTTTGAATATTATGAAGATAGTTTACTTCCAATTTTTACCAAAAAGCATACTTTTTTAATGGATTTGAATCTTGAAACTATGGAAATTGTTGCAAAGTGTTTAGGTTTTCCAATTACATTTAATAAAACAGAAGAATATTTTCGTGAAGTTCCTAATTTTAAAGATGGTAGAACACTGATTAATGGGAAAAAAGACACTAATCAATTTGAATCATACACTCAAGTTTTTGGAGAAAAACACGGATTTATTTCTAATTTGAGTGTATTGGATATTTTGTTTAACGAAGGTAGATTTGCTTTGGACTATTTAAAAAATCAACAATTACTTATTCCATAGACAATCTGGTCATTACAGGATAATGATCTGAATTGACAAAATTAGGGAAATTCTCAAAGCTTTTAACTTTCATTTTTTCATCCACAAAAATATAGTCTATACGTGCAGGATAATATTTGAAGTTATAAGTTTTGCCAAAACCACTTCCTGCTTCTTCAAAAGTATCTTGTAGTTTCCCTCTAATACTTCTGTAAACATAGGAGAAAGCACTGTTATTCATATCACCACAAATAATTATAGGATATTCACAATTGCTTTTGTGGTCCTTAATAATTTCTGCTTGTTGTTGCTGTTTTTTAAAAGCATCACTTATCCTTTTGATAACCAATTGGGATTTTGCTTGATTAATTTCGTCTATGTTTTCAGAAATTTCATTTACATCGGGTGAAATTTTGATGGATTGCAAATGCATATTATATACTCTAATAATGTCTTTTCCTTTTTTAATATCAGCAAAAATGGCATTATTATTCGAATTTGGAAAAACCAAATGTCCTTCGTCAATAATAGGAAATTTAGAAAAAATAGCTTGACCCGTTTTGATTTTATTTCCAGCCATAAAAATATATTTATGTGGATAAATTTTTAAATCAATATTTGAGGATGAAGAATATTCTTGAATACATAAAATATCTGGATTTTTATCATTTATAAAAGCACGAATGTTAAATATAACATCTATGTCTGGTAACCACGCAAATAGATTAAACAAGCGAACATTATAACTCATTACAACAAAATCATTTTCAACTTTTGGAATATCAACAGTTGAGAATTTATAAAATTTATTGATAAATGTAATCCCCATTAACAATACCAATGCTGACAATAATATTTGGCGTTTGAAAAGGATCAACCAATACAAAAAAAACAAGGAATTTAATATTAAAAAAAGTGGTAAAACGAGTGTTAGAACAGAAAGTAAAGGAAATAATTTAGGAGCTAAAAATGGCAAAACATAAGCAAGAAAAGTCAATACAGTCAAAACTATATTAAAGAAAAACATTGCTTTATTAAACCACGAAAGTTTTCTCATTTAATTTTCTTTCTCTGCTATTACAGAGCATTATATATTTAATTATTTTCCTGCTCTAAACAAAAATTCTTTTTCTTCTTTGGTAAGACTTTCATAACCAGATTGACTTATTTTATCTAAAATTTCATCAATTTGTTGTTGTGTTTTATCTTTCGCAACAATTTTAGAAACCTTTTGTTCCTGTTTTGGCACATAATTTCGATGTACTTTTTTGAAAGGAGTTGCGTTTTTTTTACCAAATATAGAAGCGAATGTATTAAAAATAAAGGATATACCTTTACTCAAATCAGTACCATTTTGTAATAATTTTATAAAAATGAATCCAAAAAAGGCACCAGCCAAATGAGCAATGTGACCTCCAGTATTTTCTGCAAAAATTTGTAACAGATCTAAAATTAATATTACAGTAGTAAATTGCCACAATTTTACGTTTCCTATAAGCAACAATCTCAAATTCATCAAAGGAGAATATGTTGCTGTTGCTACTAAAATTGCCATAATTGCACCCGAAGCACCAACAATTGGAACATTTGCACCCAATTGAAAAATGGAGTATGCAACTACAAATATAATTCCAGCAAATATGGAACTCAGTAAATATAAACCTAAAAATTGCTTTTGAGTAAAAAAAGTAAGAAACAATCTGCCTGCAAAATTTAAAACAATCATATTGAAAACCAAATGCAAAAACCCAGCGTGAAAAAAGGCATAGGCTATTAATGTCCAAGGTTTTGTCAACAAATTTGAGGCATTAGACGATAATGAAATCCATTCTGGGAAATCAAAAAAACCTAATTTAAATTGATAGAAAAAAACAATCGAAATCAAAAAAGCACCAATATTCCAATAGATTAGTTTTTGTTCAAAACCACCCATCTTATATTGCACCTTCAAATCTTCAATTATACTCATTAACTGTATTTTTTAGAAACTGAAATTAAATTCTAATTCCATCTATTTTTACTAAACTGATTTTTCTTCCAATACCACATCATCAAAAAACCTACTAATGCTCCGCCTAAATGGGCAAAATGGGCAATACCACTTGCACCTCCAAAAATTGATTTTCCAGAAACACCCAAAAATAAATCCATAATTAAAATTCCTGGAACAAAATATTTTGCCTTAATAGGAATAGGAAGAAATATCAAAGCTAATTCTGCTGACGGAAACATAAATGCAAATGCTACTAATAATCCATAAATTGCTCCAGAAGCTCCAACAGCTGGCACTTGAAAACTATTAACTGCTTTTAATAAAGTATCAAACTGCTCTTGGTTAAATTTTGATTTTTCTAATATTGTTTTTACATTTCCAGCAATCATTTTATTATCAGAATCAAAAAGAGATCTATAATCTGCCTTTAATAAAGTAGAAATTTCATCGCTTGAAAGATTTAAACTTGATAAGCTATCTATGATGTAATGAATCTGGAAATAATTTACTAGAGTATGAAAAAATGCTGCTCCTAAACCACAAGAAATATAAAAAAACAAAAACTTTTTTCCTCCCCAAAATTGTTCTAATGCACTTCCAAAAGAATATAAGGCAAACATATTAAACAAGATGTGAGAAAAATTTGGCAGTTCAGCATGCATAAACATATGCGTTAAAGGTTGCCAAAATTGAAAATTTGGGTTTTGAAAATAGTATAATGAAAATAAGGTATACGATTGTTCTCCAACTATTTGAGAACCTATATAAAACAAAATATTAATAATCAATAACTGCTTTACAGTTGGTGTGATATTCATCATATAGCAAATTTTTTGTCTAAATCTTCTACACGCATCGTGATAAAAGTTGGTTTCTGAAAAGGTGACATATTAGGTTCTTTACAAGCAAATAATCCGTTTACGATATTTTCTTGATCTTTTTCGGACAAAAAAGTTCCGTTTTTGATGGCCAAACTTTTAGCCATCGAACGAGCAATGGTATCATTTTGACTAAAACTACTTTCAGGAATTCCATCATGTAAATCGCTTAATAAAAACTCTAAAACTATCGAAACTTCAGATTCGGTTACATTTGCTGGAATTCCAGAAATCACCAAATTATCTAAATTAGTTTCATCAAAAACAAAACCAGTATTGGTTAAAGAAGGTTGCAATTCGGCCAATAAATGCATTTCAGATGTTGAAAAAAACAATTGCAACGGAAACAACAAATGCTGACTCGAAGCCTGATGCACTGTCATATTTTTTAAAAATTGCTCGTATAAAATTCGTTGATGAGCACGATGTTGGTCGACAATCACCATACCAGATTTTATAGGATGCACAATATATTTTCGATGTATTTGATAGGTCTTATTGGTAACAGTTTCAAATTCATTTTCATCAAATAGTGAAGCTGTTAAGATATCGTCTGCTTCAAAATGCATTTCCTTGTGATCTAAAACGGTTTCAGTATCTTGCTTCAAACCCACATACAAACTTTCCCAGTTTGAAGTTTCTTGTTTACGAGTAGAATGATTTGAAGTAAAATGTTTATTGGTTTTATCATCAGAAAACGGATTATAATTTCCGTCAACTTGAATGGTAGGTATAGCACTTTCAAGATTTTTATAATGATAAGGTGTATCTAAATTGGCATCTCGCTCAAAATCCAAAACTGGCGCAACATTAAACTGTCCTAAACTATGTTTGACAGCTGATCGCAAAATAGCATACAAAGCTTGCTCATCATCAAATTTTATTTCTGTTTTGGTAGGATGAATATTGATATCAATAGTATTGGCTGGAACATTAAGATATAAAAAATAACTAGGTTGCGAACTATCTTTGAGCAAACCATCATAAGCATTCATTATAGCATGGTGCAAATAGGCACTTTTAATGTATCTATCATTAACAAAAAAGAATTGTTCTCCTCTACTCTTTTTAGCAAATTCTGGTTTAGAAATAAAACCTTGTATTGATAAAATTTCTGTATCTTCTTGAACTGGCACTAACTTTTCGTTGGTTTTTCCTGAAAAAACATTTACAATTCTCTGTCTAAAATTTGATGGAGGCAAATTATACATTTCGCTTCCATTATGATAAAAGGTAAAATGAATATTAGCATGTGCCAAAGCCACACGTTGAAATTCATCAACAATATGACGGTACTCAACAATATCTGATTTCAAAAAATTTCGTCTTGCCGGAATATTAAAAAACAAATTTTTCACAGCAAATGAAGTTCCTTTTGGCAAAACAGCTACATCTTGAGAGACAAATTTACTTCCTTCAATAATGATATGAGTTCCTAATTCTTCTTGATCTTGCTTGGTTTTCATTTCTACATGAGCAATTGCAGCAATAGATGCTAGAGCTTCTCCACGAAAACCTTTGGTATGTAGTGAAAATAAATCTTCTGCCTGACGAATTTTTGATGTAGCGTGACGCTCAAAACACAAACGAGCATCTGTAACACTCATACCCAAACCATTATCTATTACTTGAACTAATGATTTTCCGGCATCTTTAATTATTAATTTAATATCGGTTGCTTTTGCATCAACAGCATTCTCAAGCAACTCTTTTACTACAGAAGCTGGTCGTTGAACGACTTCTCCAGCAGCAATTTGATTGGCAACGTGATCAGGAAGTAATTGAATAATACTCGACATTAATATAGATTAGGTTTTTAATTTATAGTTGACCTAAGTTTACAAATTTAAAGAATTTCTATTGGCTTTTATACTTTTAAAATATTAAATAAAACAAAAAACCTACTCTTTAGGGAAGTAGGTTTTAAAATTATAATTATTGTAAAGTTTATTCCTCTATTTGCAATTGTCCTTCTTCTATTTGTAATTGATTTGAAGACAATAATTTATCACTTTGAAATTGATGTCCTAAGTTGGCTTGTTGTCTCAAAAAAGCCATTTTAATAGCTGCTATTGCTGCTTCTGTTCCTTTATTTCCGTGAATTCCTCCACTTCTATCAATAGATTGTTGCTCATTATTATCCGTAAGTACACAAAAAATAACGGGCACATCAGATAAAACATTCAAATCTTTAATACCTTGAGTAACTCCTTCACAAACAAACTCAAAATGCTGAGTTTCACCTTTTATTACACTCCCAATAGTGATAACCACATCCGGTTTTTGAGTTTCGATCATTTTTTTGGCACCATAAACCAATTCAAAACTTCCAGGAACATTCCATCTAATGATGTTTTTATGCAAAGCACCACAATCGGTTAAGGCTGTAATAGCTCCAGAATACAATCCTTCGGTGATATGATCATTCCATTCAGAAACAAGAATCCCAAACCGAAAATCTTTCGCGTTTGGGATTGCATTTTTGTCGTAATTCGATAAGTTTTTATTTGCAGTAGCCATATTTTTATGTGTTCAGCGATTAGAACACAGAGTTCAGCAGCTAACTGAAAACTGAATACTAATTCACTATTATTGAGCTAGTCCAATCAAAGCATCAATAGTTGATCCTTCAGGAGTACTTTCGTATTTATCTTTTATTTCTGTAAAATATTTTAAAGCATCTGCTTTATTACCTAAAGCTAAACTTGTTTGACCTGCTT
This sequence comes from Flavobacterium sp., assembly GCA_043731625.1. Classification (GTDB taxonomy): domain Bacteria; phylum Bacteroidota; class Bacteroidia; order Flavobacteriales; family Flavobacteriaceae; genus Flavobacterium. Next base: position 30,756 of record JAYTIV010000023.1, read on the forward strand.
TTAATAAAAAACGCGGTGTTGTAAGATCATTTTTATTTGCTTCAGATGCTTTTATGTAATATTCTAATGCTTCTTTTGGTTGTTTTTTCTGAGAATAAGCATCTCCGATAGCGCCTTGAGCTAAAACACTCAAAATAGCATCATCAGATTTGAATTTTTCTAGAGAAGCAATTGCTTCTGCATATTTTCCTAAATTCAAATAAGAAATTCCAGCATAATAATTTGCAAGATTTCCTGCAGCTGTTCCAGAATATTTTTCTGCAATATCTTTGAAACCAAATTTCCCTTCAGCACCTTTCAATGCTAAATTGAATAATGAATCACTAGTTGTTCCATCTACCGCTTTTTGAAAGTTTTGTTCTGCAGCAAACATTTCGTTTGCAGCTTCATCTTCTTTAGGTTGTACAATAAATTTTTGGTACATTACATATCCAACAGTTACTATAGCAACAGCCGCAACTATACCAAAAATATATTTTTGATTTTTTGCTATCCAATCTTCTGTTTTAGAAGCAGTTTCATCTAGAGAATTAAAAACTCCAGCAGTTGTACTGTCTTTCTCATCAACATTTACATCTTCTATAAAATTAGCATCTAATTTCTCTTCTTTTTCTTTTGGTGTTTTGTAACCTCTTTTATTATAAGTCGCCATTTATTTTAATTTAGTGAGCGCAAAAATAAAATTTTTATTCAAACCCACACAAAAAAAATCATTTTATATTCATATATATGTGAAATATTTTTATTTATTCAATGAACATATCATAAAGATACAAAATATTTAAAAAAAAGAAAATAATTGAAACTCATTTTTGGTATATTTTCGATAATTTGCACCACTTAAATTTTTGTTTAGAAATAGAGTTACCAATTCTTATAATTCTAACCCAAAATTGTTTGTAAAACCTTATTAATAGATACAAAAAACCAAAGTGTTTTTAAAAAAAATTTCATTATTTAATTATAAAAATTTTGACGAAAGTAGTTTTGAATTGGATTCAAAAATAAACTGCTTTGTCGGAAAAAATGGTATTGGCAAAACAAATGTGCTCGATGCAATTTATCATTTGTCGTATGGCAAAAGTTATTTTAATCCTCTTGCTGTTCAAAACATCAAACATGGTGAAGAATTTTTTGTTATTGATGGAGAATTTGTAAAGAATGAAAGAAGCGAACAAATTGTTTGTAGTTTAAAAAAAGGACAGAAAAAAATCATAAAACGCAATGGCAAACTTTATGAGAAATTTTCTGACCACATTGGTTTTATCCCATTAGTTATTATTTCTCCAACAGATCGAGATTTGATAGTAGAAGGAAGTGATACGCGACGCAAATTTATTGATAGTGTGATTTCGCAATTAGACTCCAATTATTTGCAACAACTGATTCAATATCAAAAAATTCTAAATCAGCGTAATGCTTTATTGAAATATTTTGCTTTAAATAGAGTTTTCGAAACCGATACTTTAGAAATTTATAACGAACAATTAAATGCTTTAGGTCACTCCATTTTCGAGAAAAGAAAAGCTTTTCTAAATGAGTTTACCCCTATTTTTAATCAATACCACCAAGCCATTTCAGACTCACAAGAAAGTGTGCGTTTGGTTTATGAAAGTCAATTGTTTGAGAACGATTTATTGACACTTTTTAGCGAAAACATCAATAAAGACAGGGCTTTGCATTATACTAGTGTGGGTATTCACAAGGATGATTTGTTATTTGAAATTGATGAGTATCCTATAAAAAAATTCGGTTCACAAGGACAACAAAAATCATTTTTGATTGCATTAAAATTGGCTCAATTTGAATTTGTAAAAAAACAAAGCGGCGAAAAACCAATTTTATTATTTGATGATATTTTTGATAAACTTGATGCCACTCGTGTCGGAAAAATAATAGAGATGGTCAACAATGATGATTTTGGTCAATTATTTATATCGGATACTCATTCTGAACGCACAGAAGAAATTGTTAAATCCACACATCAATCTTATAAAATATTTAATCTTTAATTTTGTAATTTAGCATCAAAATATTTCAATTATGAAAAATATACTTTCATTAATAGCCATTACCTTTTTACTTGTTAATTGTCAAGGTCAAACTTCAAAAGGAGTTCAAACTGTTGATGTGAAAACGTATGCTGAAAAATTAAAAACAACTCAAAACCCACAACTTCTAGATGTAAGAACTCCAGAAGAATTTGCAAGTGAACACATAGATAATGCAACAAATGTAAACTGGAATGGTGCTGATTTTGAAACAAAAGCTGCCACTTATGACAAATCAAAGCCTGTTTTTGTGTATTGCAAAGTTGCTGGTAGAAGTGCACAAGCCGCCAATAAACTAGCTGAAATGGGATTTAAAGAAATCTATAATCTTGAAGGAGGCATTATGAAATGGAATGCTAGTGGCATGTCTAAACCTAGTGATAAAATTATAGGAATGAGTGACCAAGAATACAACGAATTGATTCATTCTGATAAAAAAGTTGTTGTAGATTTCTATGCAGAATGGTGTGCCCCTTGCAAAAAAATGGCACCTTATATCATCAAAATGCAGGAAGAAATGAAAGGAAAAATGACCATTGCCCGACTTGATGCAGACAAAAATAAAACAATGGTTGAAAATTTAAAACTAGATGGTTTACCAGTAATTATTGTCTATGAAAATGGTAAAGAAGTTTGGAGAAACATTGGGTATATCTCTGAAGAAGATTTAAAAAAACACCTTTAGATTGCAGATTTTAGATTAACGATTTATTTTTTTGAAGTTTAAAAAGTATACAATGATAACCAAAGAAGCTTTACATTTTTTAGAAGATTTAATTGCAAACAACAATACAGAGTGGATGCATGCCAACAAAAAAAGGTATGAAGAATATAAAAAAGAATATCATAATTTTATAGCATCGCTTTTAGCAGAATTAAAACCTTTGGACAAATCATTAGAACCTTTGGAAGTTAAAAACTGCACCTTCCGTATCAATCGTGATATACGTTTCTCCAAAGATAAATCTCCCTATAAAACCAATATGGGCGCTTGGTTTAGCCAAAATCGCAATCGAAAAAATAGTCCAGGATATTATATTCATTTCGAAAAGGGAAAATCTTTTATTGCAGGTGGTGTTTGGTGCCCAGAACCAATTGAGTTGAAACAAATTCGTCGAGAAATTGCATTCTATCACGAAGATTTAGAAAAAATTGTCAGCAATCCTACTTTCAAAAAAGAGTTTAAAGAATTATCTCGTGAAGAAAACAATGTTTTGAAAAAAGCTCCAAAAGACTTTGACCCGAATCATCCAGCAATAGAATTTTTGAAACTTAAAAGCTATACTGCTTCACATAAAATAGATGATTCACTCTTTACCGATCCAGACTTTAGCAAAAAAATTGCGAAACAATTGATTACATTAAAACCTCTTAATGATTTTCTTAGTAGAGCATTAGAAACCGAAGATTAAAACAAAGATTATACAAATTTTTAAAACTTAATCTGTGAAAATTTGTGTAATCTGTGTTAAAAAATAATATATGGAAATCAAATTAAATTTTTCTTTAAAAAAATACAATACTTTCGGGATAGATGCCAACGCCAAACAATTTGTAGCCGTTCATTCTATTGACGAATTAAAAACTATTTTAGAAAATCATAAAAAAGATAAAAAATTTATACTTGGTGGCGGAAGTAATATGTTGTTAACCCAAGATATTAATGCTTTGGTGATTCATATAGATTTAAAAGGAAAAAAAGTAATTAAAGAGAATGAAGATGTTGTTTGGGTTGAAAGTATGGCGGGAGAAAACTGGCACGAATTTGTACTTTGGGCTATTAATCAGGATTTTGGTGGACTAGAAAATATGTCTTTGATTCCTGGTAATGTTGGCACAACTCCTGTTCAAAACATTGGTGCTTATGGTACTGAAATCAAAGATACATTTGTTTCTTGCAACACCATAAATATTGTCACTCAAGAAATGAAAACATTCACTAAAGAAGAATGCCATTTTGGGTATAGAGAAAGTGTTTTTAAACAAGAGTTAAAAGATCAATACATTATTACTTCAGTTGTTTTTCAATTAACAAAACGCAACCATAAAATCAATACTTCTTATGGTGATATTACAAAAGAATTAGAAAACAAAAAAGTAATTTCACCAACAATAAAAGATGTTAGTAATGCTGTAATTGCTATTCGCCAGAGTAAATTACCTGACCCAAAAGAACTTGGCAATAGTGGTAGTTTTTTCAAAAATCCTATAATTTCTAAAAAATCATTTGCTAATATTCATAAAAAATTCCCTGAAATGAAGTTTTATGAAATATCCGAAACCGAAGTAAAAGTTCCAGCAGGTTGGCTTATTGAGCAAGCAGGTTTTAAAGGGAAACGTTTTGGCGATGCAGGAATTCATAAAAACCAAGCCTTAGTTTTGGTAAATTATGGACATGCAACAGGGCAAGAAATACTTAATGTTTCAAAGAATATTCAAGAAACCATTTACAATATTTTCGGTATTCATATTGAAGCCGAAGTAAATATTATATAAAATCATCCTATTCGTAGGCCATTAGCAACTTTTTGATCAGAACTTAGAAGTACAATATCGTTTTCATTTACGGAACCCAAAATCAAACATTCGCTCATAAATTTTCCGATTTGTTTTTTAGGAAAATTGACAACAGCAATAATTTGTTTTCCAACTAAATCTTCTTTTGAGTAGCGATAAGTGAGTTGAGCAGATGATTTTTTAATTCCTATATCAGAACCAAAATCTATTGTAAGTTGATAAGCTGGCATTCTAGCTTCGGGAAAATCTACTGCTTCAAGTATTGTCCCAACTCTCATCTCTACTTTTTCGAAGTCACTCCAAGTTATCATATTTTATTTTTTTGATAATAAATTTTGAATTACCCAAGCAGGACCAATCAATAAAAACTGAATATCTTTTAGAAACGAAGGTTTTTTACCTTCTATTTTATGTCCATAAAATTGACCTATCCAAGCTATGATAAAAACAAAAATTGAAAAAAGGCTTAATGGAAAATAGAGTCCAATAAAATAATTAATCACCAAACAAAATATAGAAAAAATAGCAATTTTAATAGCCATAGCAACCGACAAACTAAAATAAAATAGCATAATAGGTATCAAAACCACGGTTGCCCAATTAATAAAAATTGGATATTGGTCTGAAAAAATATTTTCTAAAAACATCTTTGGAATACTCATCAACAATCCAATTATTGAAAAGTAAATAGCTGGGACACAGAGGTAATGAATTTCTTTGTTTATTGGATTTTGATGACTCACTGCATATTCCGCAAACCATTGTTCTAGTGTTTTCATAGATATTAGTTAATATTTTTTACTAATTTATAAAATAATTACGGTTGTATTATCTAAATCGCATTTTTTTTGTAAATTGGTGAAGTAAAAAAATAACTACAAATAGTAACAAACTCTTTCATAAAATGAACATATTTCACATTAGTGCTGAATGTTATCCTGTTGCAAAAGTTGGCGGACTTGCTGATGTGGTTGGAGCACTTCCTAAATATTTAAATACATTAGGATACACTTCAAAAGTGGTGATGCCTGGGTATGATAATAAATTTATGCGAGAAAATGAATTTGATACAGTGCATCAAGGAAGATTAAAACTCGGAGAATTTGTTTTTCAGTATTCTATTTTAAAAGAAAAAACAGACAAACTTAGTTTTGAATTGTATCTAATTGCTATACCGGATTTATTTGACAGACCAAATATTTATTCTTACGAAGATGATACAGAGCGTTTTTTGTCTTTTCAAATTGCTTTTCTGAATTGGTTGATAGAAACTAATCAGAAGCCTGATGTTTTACATTGTCATGATCACCATACAGGTTTGATTCCGTTTATGGTTCAAAACTCATATAATTACAGTGTGTTAAAGAATGTCCCAACTATTATTACCATTCACAATGGGCAATATCAAGGTTGGTTTGGTTTTGATAAATTGCATTATATTCCTGATTTTGACCGGTCTAGAATTAGTTTTTTAGAATGGAACGGAATAATAAATCCGCTTGCATCTGCCATAAAATGTTCTTGGAAAATAACAACAGTATCGCCAAGTTATCTCTACGAAATTAGTGAACATGCAAATGGTTTAGAAACATTATTGCGCTATGAACGACCGAAATCTGTTGGGATTTTGAATGGTATTGATACTGATGTTTGGAATACCAAAACCGATCCAATGTTGGAAACCAATTACTCCTTGAAAGATTTCAAAAAAGGGAAAAATAAAAATAAAGAATTTCTTTGTAAAGAATTTAATCTCGATATTAACAAACCACTTTTTACATTTATTGGAAGATTAGTTGGTGAAAAAGGAGCAGAAATTCTACCAGAAATTTTTAGTGTTGCATTGCATTTAAATCCAAAAGAAATTAACATTCTGATTCTCGGTTCTGGAGATACAACTGTTGAAAAAGATTTGTATAACTTACTGAATTTTTACCACGGAAACTATAATGTCTACATAGGTTATAACGAAAAACTTGCTCACATTATTTATGCTGGAGCAGATTTTTTACTAATGCCTTCTAGAGTAGAGCCATGTGGATTAAATCAAATGTATGCTTTGCGTTATGGCACCATTCCTATTGTAAGAAGAACTGGTGGACTTAAAGATACTGTTCTTGATATTGG
>JAYTIV010000024.1:0-2221 GCA_043731625.1 Flavobacterium sp.
TCTTTTATTCTTAATAATTCTAATCGAGTTACAACTGTAACAATTATATCACAATCAATTTTTAAATCGAAATTATCTGGCAAATAGCCACGTTCCCCTTTTATAATGGTAATTCCTTTTCCGAATTTTTTCACTATCAATTGTTTTATCAAATCACTTTTTGAGGAAATAATATGAAGCGATGTATATTGTTCTAAACCATCAGCAACATAGTCTAAAGATTTTATTGCAGCAAAATAAGTCACTATAGAATATAATGCGGTTGTAATACCAAAGGACCAAGCAGCTGCAAGAAACAATAAAGTGTTCATTCCAAAAATAACTTCATAAACATTGAGTCCTATTTTTCGTGTTGTTAAAAGGGCAAGAATTTCGAAACCATCAGCTGTAGAACCACTTCTGATGCAGAAACCCATTCCAATTCCTATCAAGCAACCACCAAATAAAGCAATTAATAATCGATCTGATGTAACGGCTTCAATATGAACAAATGTCATGCTTATTGCAATCAATAAAATTGTAATTAAACTTTGTAATGCAAAAGTTTTGCCTAAAAGTTTTTTGCCTAAAAACAGAAAAGGAATATTTAAAATTAGCACCAAAAATCCGAAAGAGATATGCGTAATTTCATGAAGAAGTATCGAAATACCAATTACACCACCATCTAAAAATTTATTGGGAATCATAAATCCTTTTAATGCCAAGGTAATAAATGCAACACCTATTATATTTAGAATGATATTTTTTGGATGAAAAATTTCTTTCCAGTCAATTTTATTATTGGAGTTGTTCATATCAATATTTTTGGATTATAATTTTTAAATTTACTAAATATATTAATAATCAATATTTAAATGGTTAAAATAATTATATTATGTAAGAAATTTAGTTTATTATATATAAGTATTGCTACTTGTAATTAAAATAGTACAATAGAAATGATGTGTTTGAAGCTTGTAGTTCTGCAACGATGTTAAATTTTATTGCTATTTAAAGAAAATATTTTTTAACATTAAATGAATTTATTTATTATATTTGATACTATAATGAATTATTGTCCTCAAAATCAACCTATTGTTTTTCCTATTCTAATGATTAATGGTTTAAAAAAATTAATTTTTAACCTTAAATACATTTATTATGAATACAATCACCATAACAATTACTTATGATAGTAAACAAAAACTGTTGATTTTTAATGATGGAAAAAATATTGGTATTGACATTACAACAGTGGTTCAAAAAGGAGATTTTGTAATATGGAAACCTGCTGCTTTTTCTGATCTATCATCATTAGATAATATTATTGATTCTAGTAAAGTAAATGTTTTTTATCCAGGTCCTAAAAAAAATGCCGATGGTTCTTGGCAAGGAACTGTAACTGCAGCTGCAGGAACAAGTGAATCCTATTTTGTACTCTATACAGTCAAAGGACTTTTGAAAATACAAGATCCGAAAATTCAAGTGCATTAAATATAAATTTTAGTCCATTTTATGTTTTTTGGAAATTTTAAAATAGCAAAATATATTAAAAAGGCCTGTTTTTTACTAGGCTTTTTTATTTTATGCGGTATAATGAATTCTCAAAATCAAAAACTTTCTGATAGTTTAGAAAATATTTATAAACGGGGAAATTATAAATCCCAAGACAAATTAAAAATCATTAAGCAACTTGCTGTAAACGAAACAAATACTGAAAAGAAATTAGTTTATAGTTTATTGCTTATTAAAACAGCAAAAGAATTAGATTCTATAGACTATTTATTTCAAGGTTTTTTAGAAAAAGGAAATGCATTAAGATTAAAAAGTGATCACAGTCATGCCTTAGAAAGTTATTTTCAAGGAGCAAAAATTGCTAATCAAGAAAAACAAAATAGCAGGTTAGGTTCAATATATATTGCTATTGCTGATGTGTATTCAATCATGGGAAATCACAAAAATTCGGTGACTTATTATAAAAGTGCTATTACAATTCTCAAAAAAGAAAAAGATTCTATCAATGTTGGTTCAGCACTTTTAAATTTAGGTGATGAATATATCAATAGTGGCGAATTACAATTGGCATTAACACAAACAAAAGAAGCCGAAAATATTTTCAATAAAATTAAATATTCTATAGGACAAGCCTATTGTTTGGGAAATTTAGGAATGATTTATGCCAAGTTAGGAAATGATTCTCAAGCGGTAAAAAACATTAATAAGGCCATTTCTATTCTGCAAA
>JAYTIV010000025.1:0-2220 GCA_043731625.1 Flavobacterium sp.
GGGCAAAGAACTTGACGAAGAAACTGGCTTGTATTATTTTGGCGCAAGGTATTATGCCCCAAGGGAGAGTATATGGTTGAGTGTTGACCCGTTGGCGGAGAAGTATCCGAATATGTCGCCTTATAATTACTGCTTGAATAATCCTTTAAACTTGGTGGATCCTGATGGGAGGGATGTAATTGACCCCCTTTTGATTATGAAAATTAGAGGAAATAGAGCTAGTAATTTACAAGGAATGGTAAGAAATAGTGGTTCAAGACCACATCAAGGTTTTGATTTGGAGGCAAAAATAGGGACGCCAGTTTTGGCTGTAAAAGACGCAATAGTTTTCAAAATTATTAAAGATGAAAAAGCTGCCTATGGAAATCAAATATTATTAAAAATTACAGATAAAGAAGGAAATGTTACTTATGCACAATATTCTCATTTATCAACAATAAATGTAAAAGAAAAGCAAGAGGTAAAAGAAGGTATGATAATTGGGGCTACAGGTATGTCTGGAAATGCAAATAATTTGCCTGATGACCAAGCACATCTTCATTTTGAAATGAGAGATTCTCCAAATGTTGGATTAGGACTGAAAGGACGATTAGATCCAAATTCTGTTTTTGAAACAAAATTTTATACTCAAAATAATTCTACTAATCAAACACAAACAGGCGTTATAAAAGTGGATAAAGAAGGAAATAAAACCAATATGAATATTGATGGAACAACACAAAAAATTATAACTACGAAAAAAACTAAAAATAATGAATAAGATCACATTTATAAATATATTATTTTTTTCATTTATATTGAGCTGTAATAAATATAATAAATTAAAGTATGAAGAAAAATCAGAATTGGATTTAGTTAGAACAGAAAAAAGTTATTTAAGAATTGATAGTGTTAGAATTGACAATATAACTTTAGATTATAATTTTTATTTTTGTATTAAAAATAAAAAAAAATTATTAATCAGAATTAGAAATCAGGATAATAGCATTATCTTTAAGAAGAAATTCTCGGCAGATAATAAAGGAATCGTTTATGATTGTTACGAAGTAAATGATTTAGTAACAGGAATAGTATGGAATTTTTTACACAATAAAAACACTAACTATGTTTATGAAACAGACAAATATGATATAAAAGCAATTGGCGATACACTTGATAGGCATAAAGTAAATTTCGAAAAACTAAATGCGATGATATACTCAAATTATGAGAATAGAACTTATAAAATCCATATAAGAAAAATTTACCCCCGCTAATGCGACCGTCCCGCTCCTGCCCCAAAAGGAGCTACTGCTGCTTGACCACCAATAGTTTTGGCGACAAAATAACCAACCGAGTAAATTTTGGTATTAAATGTAGCATCACAAGAACCAAAAATATTTTGTTTCATTTGTAGTTTTTACCAAAACTGTTTTCAGACCACGCAAATTGGTGAGATCCTTTCAGGATGACAAACTGTGTGGGGGCGCAACTTGGGAGTGCAAACAATTTACAATTTACAATTACCCACAAACCCGAATCTCCAAAGTTTGTCATGCTGAAAGCATCTTACGGCAAAGTCTAATTTAGAAAGTTGGGTAATGAAACCCAGCATCACAACACCAAAAATATTTTGTTTTATTTGTAGTTACTACCCAAACTGTTTTCAACTTACAAGGATTCGTAAGATCCTTTCAGGATGACAAACTGCGTGGAGGAGCAACTTGGGCGCAAACAATTAACCATTAACAATTACCCACAAACACGAATCTCCACAGTTTGTCATGCTGAAAGCATCTTACGGCAAAGTCTCAAATTAGAAAGTTGGGTAATGAAACGTAGCATCACAAAACCAAAAATATTTTGTTTTATTTGTAGTAGCTACCCAAACAGTTTTCAGCCCACACGAATCGGTAAGATCCTTTCAGGATGACAAACTGCGTGGCGGCGCAACTTTGGAGCAAACAATTATCAATTTACAATTACCCACAAACACGAATCCCCGCAGTTTGTCATGCTGAAAGCATCTTAGGGCAAAGTCTGAAATTAGAAAGTTGGGTTGACAGGCATTTCATATTTGATAGTGAGAATCAGTCACTAGCCGAGCCGTTTTGCTGTCGTGATTAAAAATATAAATGTACCGTACTATTTGAAAATAAGCACTTTAGCATTTTCAAAAAAGGCGTACATCTTTTTTATAATAGATGTACATCTTTTTTACAAAAGTCGTACATCTTTTAC
>JAYTIV010000026.1:0-5540 GCA_043731625.1 Flavobacterium sp.
TTGCAATTAGAAGCTGTTGCCTGCAAAGATTGGTTGACCAATAAAGTAGACCGTTGTGTTGGCGGAAAAGTGGCCAAACAACAATGTGTTGGACCATTGCAATTGCCATTGAACAATGTGGGTGTTATGGCATTAGATTATAACGGAAAAGAAGGAATTGCAACTTCTATAGGTCACGCACCAATTTCAGCTTTGATAAATCCAACTGCTGGTAGCAGAAACGCTATTGGTGAAGCATTATCAAATATTATTTTTGCGCCTTTAAAAGATAATTTAAAAAGTGTATCACTATCTGCCAACTGGATGTGGGCTTGTAAAAATGAAGGCGAAGATGCTCGTTTATACGAAGCTGTGAAAGGGTGTTCAGAATTTGCAATTGAATTAGGAATCAATATACCGACAGGAAAAGATTCGCTTTCAATGAAGCAAAAATATCCAAACGATGAAGTCATTGCTCCAGGAACCGTAATTATATCTGCAGCTGGAAATTGTTCAAACATTACAAAAGTAGTTGAACCAGTTTTGCAACACAATAAAGGTTCGATTTATTACATCAATTTATCGCAAGATGCGTTTAAATTGGGCGGAAGTTCATTTGCTCAAACTCAAAACAAAATAGGAACTGAAACTCCAACAATCAAAGATGCCGCTTTTTTCAAAAAAGCATTCAATGTAATTCAAGATTTAATCAAAGACCGTCAAATCGTTGCAGGACATGATATTGGAAGTGGAGGTTTGATCACTACTTTACTTGAAATGTGTTTTGCGGATACAAATTTAGGAGCCAAAATATCCTTTGATGAATTTGCCGAAAAAGATTTAGTAAAGATTTTATTTTCAGAAAATATAGGATTAGTACTTCAAGCAAAAGAAGATTTGGTTTTTGAGAAAGCATTTGAAGGAATGGAAATTTTCAAAATTGGAAATGTTGTTGAAGGAGACGTGTTACATATTTCGACTTTCAACTTTCAACTTTCGACACTAAGAGACAAATGGTTTGAAACTTCCTATTTATTAGACCAAAAACAAACCAAAAACAATAAAGCAAAAGAACGATTTGAAAATTATAAAAATCAAATCCTACAATATAATTTTCCAAATCATTTTACAGGAAAAGCACCAGTAATAACAAACACTGACAACAGACCAAAAGCAGCCATTATTCGTGAGAAAGGGAGCAATTCCGAGCGGGAAATGGCAAATGCCATGTATCTAGCAGGTTTTGATGTCAAAGACGTGCATATGACTGATTTGATTTCTGGAAGAGAAACTTTAGAAGAAATTCAATTTATAGGAACAGTTGGAGGATTTTCAAATTCAGATGTTTTAGGTTCTGCCAAAGGTTGGGCTGGAGCATTTTTATACAATGAGAAAGCAAAAACAGCTTTGCAAAACTTCTTTAAACGCAATGACACACTTTCTGTCGGAATTTGTAACGGTTGTCAATTGTTTATGGAATTAGAATTAGTCAATCCAGAACACGACGTTCATGGTAAAATGAAACATAATGATTCACATAAACATGAGAGTATTTTTACCTCTGTCAAAGTGCAAGAAAATCATTCGGTAATGTTAAAAACCCTTGCAGGGGTAACACTTGGTGTTTGGGTTTCTCACGGAGAAGGAAAGTTTGCCTTACCATTATCAGAAGAAAATTATAACATTGTTGCCAAATATGCTTACGAAGGCTATCCAGCCAACCCAAATGGTTCAGACTATAATACTGCCATGCTCTGCGATAAAACAGGAAGACATTTAGTAACAATGCCACATATTGAGCGATCTACTTTTCCTTGGAATTGGCCCTATTATCCTACAGATAAAAAAGACGAAGTTTCTCCTTGGGTAGAAGCATTTGTAAATGCTAGATTGTGGATAGAAAACACTAATAAATAAAAAAAGAGCTTCAATTGAAGCTCTTTTTTACATTTTAAATATTCTGACTATTGTTCGCTAGTAGTAATCGTTTTTTTCTTTTCTAGAATGTTTACTGTTTCTTTTTCGTAAACTTCACCTTTAATTTTTATTGCAACACGACCACCTTCAACATTTACAGCATTAGATTCAACAGTAATTGTTTTTCTAATTGGGCCAAGACCCATATTATATTTTACATCAATTTTCCCTGTTTTTCCTGGCATAATTGGCTCAGTTGGTTTTGTAGGAATAGTACAACCACAAGTAGACTGTACATTTGTAATAATCAATGGAGCATCACCAGTATTTGTGAATTCAAAAGTTCGAATACCGCTATCAGTGTTTTTCTCCACTCTACCATAATCAATAGTATTATCTTTATCCTTAAATTCAATTTTTGCACCTTTTTGAGCAAAACCCGATAAGCTAAAAACAACCGCTAATAAAAAGATAATTTTTTTCATTTTTAAAAAATTTAGTTACGTAAAAATACTTTCTTTTACTTAATGCGCAAATAATTAAATCATAATTTTTTATCAAGAGCGAATTATTTACTTTTGCATAGATTACAAAAAACATACCAAAAATTATTTTTTCAATTAGAAGCATAAATTTTGGGCATTTTTAGAATCCATTTTCCCGCTTTTCGTTTCAATCTTCATATTGCGAGTTTGCAAAGCAACCTCACAACAACAAGGATTTTCACTGCAATCGGGGCTAAAAAAAAATCATTTGAACTTCAAGAAAAGTTCCAAAAAAATAATTTACAAAAACCGAATACACACGATAATGACAATTCCAGCACAATTTGAAGCAAAAGCCATTGAGCAAAAATGGTACGATTACTGGATGAAAAATAATTATTTTCATTCCAAACCAGACCATAGAACACCATATACCATTGTAATTCCACCACCAAATGTGACAGGAGTATTGCATATGGGTCATATGCTCAACAATACCATTCAAGATGTATTAATACGTCGTGCTAGACTAAAAGGATTCAATGCATGTTGGGTTCCGGGAACAGATCATGCCTCAATTGCTACAGAAGCCAAAGTAGTTGCCAAACTAAAAAGTGAAGGAATCAACAAAAACGATTTAACTCGTGAAGAATTCCTAAAACACGCTTGGGATTGGACCAATAAATATGGTGGCGTAATTCTAGAACAACTCAAACAATTGGGTTGCTCTTGTGATTGGGATAGAACCAAGTTTACAATGGATCCAGATATGTCTGCATCTGTAATTCGTTCTTTTGTAGATTTATACAACAAAGGACAAATTTATCGTGGTTATCGAATGGTCAATTGGGATCCAGAAGCAAAAACGACTCTTTCTGATGAAGAAGTAATTTATGAAGAACAACAAGGAAAATTATATTTCCTAAAATATAAAATAGAAGGAAGTGAAGATTTCTTGACCATTGCAACAACTCGTCCTGAAACTATTTTTGGAGATACCGCTATTTGTATCAACCCAAATGATGAACGTTTTCAGCATTTAAAAGGAAAAAAAGCGATAGTTCCAATTTGTGGTAGAATCATTCCTATTATAGAAGATGACTATGTCGATATAGAATTTGGAACGGGTTGTCTAAAAGTGACACCAGCACACGATATGAATGACAAAACACTAGGAGAGAAGCATAATCTTGAAATTATAGATATTTTCAATGAAGATGCTACTTTAAATAGTTTTGGATTGCACTATCAAGGCAAAGATCGGTTTGTAGTGCGAACAGAAATCGAAAAAGAACTAGAAACCATCGGAGCTCTAGCCAAAACAGAAATTCATTTGAATAAAGTTGGAACTTCTGAAAGAACCAAAGCAGTAATCGAACCACGATTATCAGACCAATGGTTTTTGCGAATGGAGGATTTGGTAAAACCAGCAATACAATCTGTATTGGTAGATGAAGAAATCAAATTATATCCAAAAAAATTCGAAAACACCTACAGACATTGGCTAGAAAACATTCGTGATTGGAATATTTCGCGTCAATTATGGTGGGGACAACAAATTCCTGCTTATTATTATGGCGATGGGAAAGAGGATTTTGTAGTTTCAGAAACTATTGAAGAAGCGCTCAAATTAGCTCAAGAAAAGACTAATAACCCTCAACTTACAATTGATAATCTTACTCAAGATGTAGATGCATTAGATACATGGTTTTCTTCTTGGTTATGGCCAATGGCAGTTTTTGGTGGAATTATGGATCCAGAAAACGAAGATTTCAAATACTATTATCCAACAAACGATTTGGTTACTGGTCCAGATATTTTATTCTTTTGGGTAGCTCGTATGATTATTGCAGGTTATGAGTATACAGGAAAAAAACCATTTACAAATGTATATTTGACGGGCTTAGTTCGTGACAAGCAACGTCGCAAAATGTCAAAATCATTAGGAAATTCACCAGAACCTCTTGGTTTAATAGAAAAATTTGGTGCAGATGGTGTTCGTGTAGGATTACTATTGAGTGCTTCTGCCGGAAACGACATTATGTTTGATGAAGAATTATGCAATCAAGGAAAAGCTTTCTCAAACAAAATATGGAATGCCTTTAGATTAATCAAAGGATGGGAAGTTTCAGAATCTATATCCCAACCCGATTCTTCAAAAGTAGCTATAGAATGGTATGAAGCAAAATTGCAAAAAACATTATTAGAAATTGAAGATCATTTCGAGAAATACCGTATTTCTGATGCTTTAATGAGCATTTACAAATTGGTTTGGGATGATTTCTGCTCTTGGTTTTTAGAAATGATAAAACCAGCATACCAACAGCCTATTGACAAAATTACGTTTGACAAGGCAATAGAAATGTTTGAAAACAATTTGAAATTATTGCATCCATTTATGCCATTTTTAACAGAAGAAATTTGGCAATATATTGCCACTAGAACTTCTGAGGAAGCTTTAATTGTTTCTACTTGGCCAGAAATGAAACCTTTTAATGCATCATTGATTGCAGATTTTGATTCTACAATCGAAGTAATTTCTGGAATAAGAACTGTTCGTAAAGAAAAAAATATTGCGTTCAAAGATACTATTGAATTAAAAGTAATTAATCATGATAATGTAACTACTTATTTTGATTCGGTAATAACTAAATTGGGTAATATTACAGCATTAGAATATGTTTCTGAAAAAGTTGATGGTGCTTTGTCATTTAGAGTGAAATCAAATGAGTTTTTTATTCCAATTTCTGGCAATATCAATATTGAAGAAGAAATTATAAAGCTTACAGAAGAATTAAAATATACTCAAGGATTCTTAAAATCAGTAGAAGCAAAGCTTTCAAACGAAAAATTTGTGGCTGGTGCACCAGAAAAAGTTTTGAGTATGGAACGACAAAAACAAGCTGATGCAATATCCAAAATTGCGACTATAGAGCAGAGTTTAGCTAGTTTAAAATAAAAAAAATCCCAAACGAAAGTAGACTGCCCCCAAAAAGTTAGACACTATTTGGGGGTATTTTTATGGAAAGAAAAGTAAAGTATGATTATGCATTTAAACTTTAATGCGTAAAACTAGTATTAGAAAAACATTATTCTTGCAATTATGTTTCTAATCAAAAAGGTCTAAATGAATCTAACATTCGTAAATGGATTGGCTTT
>JAYTIV010000027.1:0-13944 GCA_043731625.1 Flavobacterium sp.
GCTCAAAGATACAAAGTAAATAATTTGTTTTAAGTTAAGATAACTTTAGACTTTGTCTAGTCAAAACTTTGTAACTTTGCAACTTCAAAAAAGGAAAACTTCAAATTGAGATATTTCATTAAATTTTCATACAACGGCACAAACTATCACGGTTGGCAATCACAACCCAATGCAATTTCTGTACAAGAAACTTTGAATAAAGCGATGTCAGTTATACTAAATTCAGAAATTGATCTGATGGGTGCAGGACGAACAGATACCGGAGTTCACGCCAAAATGATGTTTGCACATTTTGATTTTGATGCATCAATTGATAGTAATAGTTTGGTTCACAAACTCAATTCCTACCTTCCAAAAGATATTGCAGTTTTTGATATTTATGCAGTTAAAGAAAATGCTCATGCTCGATTTGATGCCAAAAAACGAACCTATGAATATCATATTCATACTTTTAAAAATGTTTTTTTGCAAGAGCAAAGTTGGTATTGTCTTCACGAATTAGATATAGATTTAATGAATATTGCTGCAGCAGAATTATTAAAATTTACAGATTTTCAGTGTTTCTCAAAAGTACATACAGATGTCAATACTTTTAATTGTAAAATTGAAGAAGCATATTGGAGAAAAGAAAATGAATCCCTCATATTTACTATTGCTGCTGATAGATTTCTGAGAAATATGGTTCGTGCCATTGTTGGAACATTATTGAATGTAGGTTTAAAAAAAATTACAATTGAAGATTTTATTAAAATAATTGAAAGTAAAAATAGGAGTGAAGCCGGTTTTTCGGTTCCTGCACACGGATTGTATTTGACCAAAATCGAATATGATTATTTATAAACAAATAGGACTTTATAAGCTCATAACAAAATAGTAATGAAGGCAAAAGCATTCGATACAAAGATATTTAAACGAATTTTAGAATATACCAAACCCTATAAATGGCGTTTTAATGGTGTAATACTTTTTGCAATATCACTTTCTGTTTTTGCTGCATTACGACCTTATTTATTAAAACAAACTGTTGATGGTTATATCAAAAACCATGATGCAAACGGACTTTTGTTTTATGTCACTTTAATGGGATTTGTTTTACTGCTTGAAGTTTTTTCGCAATTTTATTTTGTGTTTTGGGCCAATTGGTTGGGGCAAGATATTGTCAAAGATATTCGTATCAAACTTTTCAAACATATGTTGAGTTTTAGAATGAAATATTATGATAATGCTCCAGTAGGACAATTGGTTACCCGTTCAGTTTCTGATATAGAAGCCATTGCTAGAATTTTTAGTCAAGGTTTGTTTATGATTATAAGCGATTTATTAAAAATGGTAGTGGTGCTTATTTTTATGTTCTATATGAACTGGAAATTGACTTGGATTGTAATTGTTGCAATGCCAATTTTAGTTTTTTTTACTAGAATTTTTCAGCGCAAAATGCAAGTAGCCTTTGAGGAAGTACGTAATCAAATTGCCAATATGAATACGTTTGTTCAAGAACGTGTTACTGGAATGAAAATCGTGCAACTCTTTAATAGAGAAGATATCGAAGCTCAAAAATTTAGCGAAATAAATGATAAACATCGAAAAGCTTGGATAAAAACTATTTTGTATAACTCTATTTTTTTTCCAATAGCCGATATCATTTCTTCATTGACCTTAGGTTTTGTAGTTTTGTATGGAGGAATAAAAATATTGAATGGGGATCATTTTACCACATTTGGAGATTTATTTTCCTATACTATGTTTATAGGAATGTTGTTTAATCCTTTGCGTCAAATAGCAGATAAGTTTAATGAAATGCAAATGGGAATGATTGCCGCCAATAGAGTTTTTGATATTCTTGATACCAAAAATCAAATTCAAGATAATGGCACTGTTGAAGCTCCTATTTTTGAAGGAAATATAACATTCAAAGAAGTACATTTTAGTTACATCGAAAACGAAGAAGTTATTAAAGGAATCAACCTTGATGTAAAAGCTGGTGAAACAATTGCCATTGTAGGTGCTACAGGTGCTGGAAAATCGACTATTATAAATTTATTAAATCGTTTTTACGAAATCAGTAGTGGTACAATTTATATAGACGGTAAAAATATTGATGACTATACATTAAGTTCCATCAGAAAACAAATTGCAGTGGTTTTGCAGGATGTTTTTTTGTTTGCGGATACCATTCTGAACAATATAACGTTAAACAATCCAGATATTTCTAGAGAAGAAGTAATCTTAGCCGCTCAAAAAATTGGAGTGCACGAATTTATAATGAGTTTGCCCGATGGATATGATTATAATGTAAAAGAACGTGGCGTGATGTTATCATCTGGACAAAGACAATTAATAGCTTTTTTGAGAGCCTATGTTAGTAATCCGAGTATTCTAATTCTAGACGAAGCGACTTCTTCTATAGACACTTACTCAGAAGAATTGATTCAAAAAGCAACTGAAAAAATTACGCAAGGTAGAACTTCAATCATCATTGCACATCGATTGGCAACTATTGTCAATGCAGATAAAATTGTTGTAATGGATAAAGGTTTGATTGTAGAACAAGGAACACATTATCAACTTGTGAATAAAGAATCGGGATATTATAAAAAATTATACGACTCGCAGTTTGTTGTCGAGAATTAAAAAAAAATAAAACACAATGATGATTTTGAATCAAAGTAAAATTTAAAAATAAATCATTAAATTCGCAATCTTAAATAATCAAAGAAATTTACAAATATGAAATACGATATTATTATTTTAGGAAGTGGCCCAGGAGGTTATGTTACCGCAATTCGTGCCTCACAATTAGGATTTAAAGTAGCTGTTATTGAAAAAGAAAGTCTTGGAGGTGTTTGTTTGAATTGGGGTTGTATTCCAACTAAAGCTTTGCTAAAATCTGCTCAAGTTTTTGATTATTTAAAGCATGCATCAGATTATGGTTTGACTGTATCTGCATTTGATAAAGATTTTTCTGCAGTTGTAAACCGTTCAAGAAATGTGGCTGGCGATATGAGTAAAGGAGTGCAATTCCTTATGAAAAAAAATAAAATCGATGTCATAGATGGTTTCGGAAAATTGAAACCTGGTAAAAAAGTTGATGTAAAAGACAAAGAAGGAAAAACGACTGAGTATACAGCCGATCATATCATTATTGCAACTGGAGCACGTTCTCGTGAATTGCCTAATCTTCCTCAAGATGGTGTTAAAATTATTGGTTACAGACAAGCAATGACATTGCCTACACAACCAAAATCAATGATTATTGTTGGTTCTGGAGCAATAGGTGTTGAGTTTGCACATTTTTATAATGCAATGGGAACAGATGTTACTATTGTAGAATTTATGCCCAATGTTGTTCCTGTTGAAGATGAAGATATTTCAAAACAATTTGAACGCTCTTTGAAAAAAGCAGGTATAAAAATTATGACAAGTTCATCAGTAGAAAGAATTGATACTTCGGGATCTGGAGTAAAAGCATTTGTTAAAACAGCAAAAGGAGAAGAAGTTCTAGAAGCCGAAATTTTGCTTTCTGCAGTTGGTATTAAAACGAATATTGAAAATATAGGATTAGAAGATGTTGGTATTGCTATAGATAAAGATAAAATACTTGTCAACGCCTACAATCAAACAAATATTCCTGGATATTATGCCATTGGCGATGTAACTCCTGGTCAAGCATTAGCTCACGTTGCTTCTGCAGAAGGAATTAATTGTGTTGAGAAAATTGCAGGACTTCACGTAGAACCTATAGATTATGGTAATGTTCCCGGTTGTACTTATGCAACTCCAGAAATAGCTTCTGTTGGTTTGACCGAAAAACAAGCCAAAGAAAAAGGATATGAACTGAAAATTGGTAAATTCCCATTTTCGGCTTCAGGAAAAGCAAAAGCTTCTGGTACTCCTGATGGTTTTGTAAAAGTTGTTTTTGATGCTAAATATGGCGAATGGTTAGGATGTCATATGATTGGTGCTGGTGTTACCGATATGATTGCAGAAGCAGTTGTAGCTCGTAAACTAGAAACAACAGGACATGATATTCTAAAATCAATACATCCGCATCCAACCATGAGTGAAGCGGTTATGGAAGCCGTTGCAGATGCTTATGGAGAAGTAATCCATTTATAAAATATTCAAAATAAAAAAAACCCGATTTGAAATTTTCTAATCGGGTTTTTTTATAGTTTAATTTTTCAAATACAAAGATTGATTTTGAAGTGCAATCATTTGTATTTGTATTAAATCGTTCAATGCAGCGTCTATCTTTTTATCCTTTTTAATTATAATTGAATTATTAATTTCAATTTTATGCATACTTGAAGGTAAACTAGCATTATAACTTTCTATTTTATTTTTTAAAATATTTATTTTTTCAAAATTGGAATCTAATAAATCAGTAACCCTTGTTTCACCAATTAATACATTTTTATTTTCAAAATTGCTTTCAATTTTAGATTCTCCAGTTTCCTTTTTGAGCAAATACGATTTTATTTCATCTGCCAAAATATAAATCTCAAAACTACTTTTTTCAAAATCAGTTTGAATTGCATCTTTAATTTGGTTTTTTCTTGCAATTAATTTTTCGTTTTCAAGGATATGCTCATTAATTAAAAAGTTTTGAGTTGAACTGATATTTTCTTTCTTAGTTCCAGCCGGACTTCTTACTAATGTTAATATCAGAGCACTTCCAACAATAATAATTAATGAAGAAACAATGGTATTAATTTTTGTATCAGGATTTTTTATCCCTGAAATAAAATAAATAGGTAAAAATAGTAACACCATAATTACAATAGCACTAATGCATAAGATGTTTGCAAATGGCCAATGCATAATTTTAAATAATATTCCTAAACTCATAGAAATAGAGGCTATAGCACCTAATGCAATGATAATTTTATCTTTAGAATCCTTTTTTTCTTTGGCTTTCAAAATAAATAAGAGAGGTAAAAAAACAAAACTCAAGATCAATATTCCCGCTAGTATCATTACTGCTGCTCCTGGCCAATGCATAAATTTGAATAGAATTCCAATTGTCAAAATAAATGCTGAAAAAGTTCCGCTTACTAACATTATTTTTTTCATAATATAATAGTTTTTAAAGGTTTGTAAATTGATGGTTTCTTCTTCAATTTCTTTTAAATCATGTTTATAAAAACTTGAAATGGTATCCAAATAGAAGTTCTCGAAATCTCCATCATTTTCGAGATTATGCTCAATTATACAACAAATATGATCCAATAAGTCTTGCTGCAGGCTGACCATCTCAATACCACGTGCACTTATGTCATTGAGAATAAAATCGATTTGTTTTTCACTGATGCAATACATTTATATAACTTGAGGTTTTATGTCGAGAATAAATTTCATAGTTTCGAAAAAATCAGTCAATTCATTAATTTTTTCGTCTATTTTTATTTTTCCATCTGGACTCAAACTATAATATTTTCTTACTCGTTTGCCGATATATTCGGTTTCAACAGTTACCAAACCTTCTGTTTCTAAAGAATGTAAAGTTGGATATAAGGCACCTTCGGTAATTTGAATTCTATTCCTTGTTAATTCTTTTACCTTTTGAGTAATTTCGTAACCATACATACGCTTATTGTTTTCTAATTGTTTTAGAACAATTGTTTTTAAAGTACCTTTTATGAGTTCTGATGAGTACAACATTTTATATATTTTATATGATAACGCAAATATACATAAGAATATTATGTATTAGACTATTATGTATTAAATATTTCTCTTTAAATTTTAATAAGTAACTAAAAAACAAGCAGTTAAAATTATTTTTTTTAATTTTATTTAAATAAATACTTACAAAAATTAAATAAGATACATTAAATATTAAAATTAATATCATTTTTTTAAATCAGAACTTATCAGAAAAAAGATACTAAATATTAATTTATTATAATAATTAGGATTATGCTCGATTAAAATTAATTTTCTTTTTTATTAGGCGAGATAAACTTATAAACATTAGTAAATCAATGGAATATATTTGTTAAATTTAATAGTAAATAAGTATTAACCAAAATATTTTTATTATGAAAAAAATTCAATTATCACTTGTATTTGCTTGTTTTTTTATTGTAATTTCATGTAAAAAAAAGGAAGAGAAAGTAGAAGAAGCAATGCCTGTTGCAGTAGAGGAACCTGCACCACCAGTTTTTAAACCTTTTAATATAATTTTAATTCAGCATGAATTAGCCAATTATGATAAATGGAGAACAATATATGACTCTCATGATTCTATCAGAAAATCATATGGTATAACACATTATCATATTGGAAGAGATGATGCTAATCCTAATTTTGTCTATATTTTTGATATTATAGATGATGTTATGAAAGCTAAAGATTTTACAAAATTGCCTGATCTAAAAGTAATAATGAAAAAAGGTGGTGTAAAAGGGATGCCAAAATTTAATTTTCTTAACGTTATCAGAATTGACAGTTCAAAAATTGATCAAAAAGAGCGTTTAAAAGTAACTCATAAAGTAAAAGATTTTGATGCTTGGCTCAAAGTATATGATCAAGAAGGAACAGCAAAACGTCTTGAGGAAGGATTAATAGATAGAGCTTTGGCTAGAGATATTGATGATCCAAATATTGTAACAATAGTTTTTGCTATTACTGATAAAGAGAAAGCCAAAAAAAGTATTACCTCTGAAGAAAAGAAAACATTAATGACAGAAGCTGGCGTTGAAGGAAAACCTGAAATGGTTTTTTATACATTGACAGATAAATAAAAAAAGGGTATTATAATTCAATAAAAAAAGAGATTGTCTAATTGACAATCTCTTTTTTTATTGAAATACAAAGTTCAATTATTCTTTAATAATCTTGAATGCTTGTTGGTTTTGATTACCAATTTTTACAAAATAAATTCCAATAGCTAATTGGCTTGCATCAATATTTGTTTTTTCATTTATTAAAAAACCATTTTGCAAGGTTCTACCATTTTGATCTAAAATATAATATTGCAAATCAGTTGGATTTTCTTTTGTAGCAATTGTAAAATTATTTTTCAATGGATTAGGATATAGTACAATTTCATTTTTGTTTGTAAAACTTGTATTAGCCAATGATGTGTATGTAAAAGTAATTCTTAGTTCATTAACCCATACACTTGTAGTACTATTCCATAATTGTGAAATAATTTGGTTTAAATCCCCATTCCCATTATAAGATTCATAGGACTGACTTTCATTTATCCAAGAACTTGTAGAAGCTTCCCAATTTTGATCTAAAGATTGAATAAGTTTATTGTTTGTATTATAGGTATTGGTAATTTTAGAAAAATTAACCCAATTTCCTGCATTCCAAAATTCTGTTAATTCAGTTATTAAATTATTTGATGGATTATAGGTATATGTATTTCTTTCAGCATTATCCCAATTATTGGTTCCTGTATTCCAGGTTTGATTTACAATTTGATTAACGTTACCATTGGGCAAATTGGTAAAAATGTCTTTTGAAGAATTTACAAAAGCATTTGAAAGGAAATCCCAATTTTGAGTTACTTCAACAATTAAATAATTACTACTATCATAGGTATTTGTAATTTTTACAAATGGTTGCCAAACACCCACCCAAAAATCGGTTATTATAGTAGCGATTTTAGATGCACCTGTATAAGTATAGGTTGATCTTGTAGCATTTTCCCAGGCACTACTCGAACTATCCCACGATTGGCTAATTTGTTGAGTTACCAAACCACTGCTATTATTTGTATAATTGGTTTGAGATAGATTTTCCCAAACACCCATTATGCTTTCCCAAGACTGCGTGAAATCATAGGTTAAATGCCCATTTGTATTATAGGTATTTGTAGTTTTAAAATCATTTTCCCAAGCTGAGTTGTCCCACTTTTCAATTAATGTAGATTGAATGTTTTGTGAGAAGATATTTAAACTTAAAATAAAACTTAAAGAAAAAGTGAAAAAGGTTTTGAACGCATTTATTTTTTGAGTTTTTTTTGTTTCCATTTTAGATTAATTTAGGTTTTTAATCTGTGTTTGTATTATTGTAAAAAGAAATTCTAATCCACTAGTGTGGTATAAAGTCATATAGAACATAACTCTGCAATACTATCCTAACTATTGCTTTTCTTTTTTTAGACTTCAAATTACATAGCAAAAAGCAATACAAGAAAACCCGACTAACAATAGATTTAAAAAAAACTATTGCGTTATTATTTATACTCTAAGTTACAAAATATTCATGACAAAAAAAAATTAAATACCTGATAATTAATGATTAAAAAAAACATTACAAGCTTTTGTTAAATTAAATAACATAAAAAAACCATCTCTTTAAGGGAGATGGTTTGGTTTATAATTATAAGAATCTTTTTATTCTTGTTTTATACTTCGTAATTGTTTCAATTTATCTTTCCATTCTTGTAGACTTTCTTTGTGTTTTTCGATATTCTTACGAACTTCTAATACAATTGAATTTTCTTTTTTAGCATTCTTGGTATTTGTAAAAAACTGAATATTATTTTCTAATTGAAAAATTTCGTTTTGAACCTCTTCAATTTTTCTCATCAAGAATATTTTTTCGCTTTCTAGTTTTCGAGTATCATTGTTTTCAGAAAGACTACCAACACGATTATTAAAACGCATCATATCGGTTTCTTTTTTACTCAAACTCAATTTTTCGAACAAGGCATCTAATATTTTATTGAATTTTCCTTCGATGTGTCTTCTTGGGAAAGGTACTTTTCCGAAGTTTTTCCAGTTCTCGATATGCAATTTTATAGCATCTAGATCTGCTCTATGTTCTCCTATTAGTTCAAAACCTCTTAAAGTCTCTAAATAAGCTTTTTTGTTTTCAAAAGCTGCAACTTCTTCAGGATTTTCCTCTGTTTTTTGTTCTTTTAATTTTTCAAAATAACTATTACAAGCGCCACGAAATTCTGTCCATAAAGAATCTGAAAATTTTCTAGGTACATGACCAATTTTTTTCCAATCTTCTTGAATTTGTTTCATCAATGGGGTTGTTGCTACAAAATCTGTACTTTCTTGAAGTTCTTTTGCTTTTGCAACAAGTGCTTGCTTTTTTGTCAAGTTATCGCTTTGGTCTTTTTTAATATCTTTATAAAAAGAATTTTTCAATACATTGAAATCACGAACTGCATTTTTGAAACTTGCCCAAGTTTCTTCGTTTACTTCACTTGGAACTTTTCCGGCTGTAAAAAACTCATTTCTAGCAGCTTCTACTTTTTCAACTTGATTTAACCAAGCATTATGTGAATTTACTTTTTCTTGAGCCAATGCTTCAATACGAGCAATAATTTCTTTTTTCTTTTCAAGATTTTCGTTTTCTTTTCCTCTAAGGCTTTCAAAAAGTACTTCTCTTTTATCGTGCATTTGTTTGGTTAATTCGCTGAATTTATTCCAAACTTCTTCACGATGTTCTCTAGAAACTGGTCCGATATCTTCCTTCCAAATTTTATGTAAATCTTGCAATTCACGAAAAGCTTTATTGATATCGGTATCATTAACTAATTCTTCAACACGGGCTATGATTTTGTTTTTTTGGTCCAGATTATGTTTAAAATCAATATCTCTAGCTTCACGATCTAAATGTAAATAGTCATAAAAATTTTCAACGTGAAAATGATAATTATTCCAAACGTGATTGTATTTGTCCTTAGGTATAGCTCCAGCTACTTTCCAACGATCTCTTAATTCATTAAATTGTTTTAAGGTATCTTTTATATTTTCTTGTGGATTGATAAGGTTTTTTAGCTCTTCAACAATTGCTAATCTATTTTCAAGATTTGCCTGTAAATTGTTTTGCAAGCTTTTGAAATGCAAATTTTTTCTATCTCTATATTGAGAATAAATCTGATCAAATTTTGATTTTAAAGGTAAATGATAATGAAAATCTTCAGTAGTATCTGGATTTTCGGCTAGAAATTCGTCTTTCTTTTCATCAATAAAATGATGGTATTTTGCTAAAAATGATTTTTTAATTTCTTCAACATGGTCTTTAACTGCCATTACTTTTTCGGAACCAGACAATTGTTCTAATTCTGAAACCAATAACTCCATAGACATCGCTTCATAATCCAACATTGGAATATCATTTCGAACGGTCTCATCTTCACTTTCAGCTGCATTTACATTAGTAATTTCAGAAATGACATCTACATTTTCTTCTACGGCATTTGTTACTTCTTCAACATTTTCTACAATATTTATTGCTTCTAATGTTTCTGGTTGCGTTTCAAATTCACCATCAGATTTTGAATTTTCGATTGAATCTTTTGGAGTATCTTCAATAATTACTTCTTCTTGAGCTTCAATTGCATCAATAACAGTTTCAGAAGAGTTTTGCTCTTCATTTACTATTGTTTCTGAGTCTTGAGAAACGCTTTCTAAACTTCCATCTGCATCAAGCAGGTTATCATTCTTTTCTTCTAACATTTTATAAAATGTGTAAGGTTGCTAATTTTTTGAGGGCGAAAGATACTAAAGGTGTAGTAAAATTCAAAACAAATCCATTATTTATAACAATATTAAAAAAAATAAATGCAAAATAAAAGCCATTTTAAGGATAATATTTTGCATTTGAAGTCATTTGGATATTAATAAACTATATAGTTGAAATAATTATTTTTTTAAAGTCAATCCTAATGGTATCATAAGTTTTCCCTTTTCATATCTATTTAAATAGAGTAGAAGTGGTGTGCTTTGACCTTCCCATTTGATTTCATAAATATCTAGAAATCCAACCCCAATTTCTGTATTCTTAGTAGGAAAAGGACAACAACTTTCTGTTTTTTTATAGGTTATTTTTTCACCTTTTGGTCCTGCTAATGCATTAAGAAAGCGCTCTTGGTTGCTATTTTCATCTTTTGAGTTTTTATAAAATACATTTATGGGATAATCATTATCGTATCCGTAATTTTTATCTTTACTAAATTCTGATATTACAAATGTATTTGAAGCTGAAAGTTTTGGAATGGGAGTATTTTCATCTACATTTTTTAAGGTAGATTTTGTACTCACACAAGAACTCATAAAACAAGTTAAAATCAGTAAAGTGATATATATTGTTTTCATTTCTTTGTTTTTTTAGTTTGTAATACTAATGCAACTATTGCGCCAGTTATAGTTCCCATTGACAAAGCTCCAAAAAAACCTTGAATTATATAACTTTTTAAGCTAAAATAGGTTTCAGCTGCAGTTTGTGACATATATTTTTTTTCAACAGAATACCTAATTGCATTATTGAAAAATTCGGGTGAAATTATTGAAGTAGTAATAATTTGTATTAGTGGACTTATAATTGAAATAACAAAAGATAGAATTATTCCAGAAATAAAGCCCTCTTTCCATGTCATTTGATTATGATAAGTAACCTTCTTTTTGTCTTTTAATGCAAGAAAATAAATAATTATAGCTGGTATAGCGAATAGATTGGTGTAAATAGGTTGTTTATCTATATGAATATCGTGTAAACCAACAATTTTTTCTATAAACATCCATAATAATGCTATTATAGAATATATTAAAGCCCATTTTATTTCTATCGAATAATTTTTCATTGATTGAGACTGAATTAAATTCAAAAATAATAGTTTATTTCTTATTGTAAGATATTTAAAGCATAAAATCAATAGAATTGTTACTTTTGCATAAAAATTAATTATGAAGTTTATTTTTCAAACTTGGCATTGGGCTGTTTCTGGTTTTTTGATTGCTTTGATAATGCTAACGCTTAATTATTTTGGAAAAGTATTCGGAATGTCTTCAAATTTAAGGTCTTTATGTACTATAGCTGGAGCAGATAAATATTCTGATTTTTTTAAATTTGATTGGAAATCTCAACGATGGAATCTTATAGTAGTTTTTGGTGCAATGATTGGAGGTTTTGTAGCAGTAAATTTTATGAATGATACTTCAAATGTTACAATTAATCCTAAAACAATTGAACAACTGCAAACTATGGGAATTGATGCACCAAATGGGAAATTATTGCCAAATGCATTATTTAGTAATGAAATATTTAATTCGCCAAAAATTATTTTTATTTTGATTATTGGAGGTATATTAATTGGATTTGGTTCTAGATATGCTGGTGGTTGTACTTCAGGACATGCTATTGCTGGAATTAGTAATTTACAACGACAATCTCTTAAAGCCGTTATTGGTTTTTTTATTGGTGGATTAATAATGGCACATGTTATATTGCCTTTAATTTTTAGTATATGAAAGCATTAAAATACTTAATAGTTGGTTTTGTCTTCGGAATAGTATTAACAAAATCTGAAGCAGTTTCTTGGTATCGTATTTATGAAATGTTTCAGTTTCAATCTTTTCATATGTATGGAATAATCATAGTTGCTATAATAGTAGGTACTATAGGAATTCAAATTATCAAGAAGTTAGAACTTAAAAATGCAAAAGGACAAGTTTTTAATATTGCCGACAAAGAAAAAGGTTCTTTTAGATATTGGATAGGAGGATTGTTTTTTGGACTAGGTTGGGCATTGGTTGGATCTTGTCCTGGTCCAATATTTATTTTAATTGGTGCTGGATTTTTACCAATGATTTTAGTATTATTTGGAGCATTAATAGGAACTTTTCTTTATGGTATAATAAAAGAAAAATTACCACATTAAATTATACAATTTCTGCACTTAGCCCCGCTTCTAATAATTGAGTACATTGAGGTTTTAATTCGTCAAAC
Organism: Flavobacterium sp.; assembly: GCA_043731625.1. GTDB lineage: Bacteria > Bacteroidota > Bacteroidia > Flavobacteriales > Flavobacteriaceae > Flavobacterium. The sequence goes on from JAYTIV010000027.1 coordinate 12,703, forward strand.
GAACCAGTTTTTACAGTACATTTTCCTTTATAATGAACTAGAATAGCACATTGTTCTGCTTGTTCTCCAGAATGTTTGCATACAGCAATTAATGTATCTATAACATGATCAAATGTATTTACATCATCATTATATAGTACAATTTCATTGTTAATGTCAACTGCTTCAAGTACGGAACTTTGTTCTTGTATTTTCTCTATTGTTGCCATGTGTTTTGATTTAAATCAAGTTGCTAATTTACGTATTTCAATGATACCCAATTATTTCTTTGAATTTTTTTAACATATGTCAAACCTTTTTCTAAACAAGATTCATTTATAAAAGGGATGTCTTCTTCATAAAAACCGCTAAAAAGGATAGTTCCATTTTCATTTAAACAATCTACATAGCTTTGCATGTCATTTAATAGAATATTTCTGTTAATATTAGCAATAATCAAATCATACTTTTTATCTTTTAAAAGACTAGCGTCGCCTTCATATACTGTAATATTATTACAATTATTTCGTTCACAGTTTTCTATAGAATTTAAGAAACACCAATTATCAATATCAATTGCATCTATAGGTTTTGCACCTTTCATTTCAGCAAGGATAGCTAAAATTGCAGTTCCGCAACCCATATCAAGTGTTTTCAATCCAGTTACATCCATTTCTAATAAATGTTGTATCATCATATGTGTAGTTTCATGATGACCAGTTCCAAAACTCATTTTTGGTTCAATAATAATTTCATATTGCGCATCAGACTTCGGATGAAATGGAGCTCTAACATGACATTTGCCATCAACATCTATGGCTTCAAAATTCTTTTCCCATTCTTCATTCCAATTTACTTGTTCAATTTCTTCAATAGTGTATGATATTGTAAATTCAGGAGAATTCAATATATAAAGATCTTCAAGAATATTTGAATTCCATAATGATTTTTGAATATAAGCTGTAATTCCATATTCACTTTCAACAAAGCTTTCAAAAGGTAATTCGCCCAATTCAGCAATTAATATTTCAGAACCTAAATCCTTTGGTTCAATCAAAAAATGATATCCTAAATAGATGTTTGACATTGTAATTCTTTTTGACAAAGGTATACATACTTATATTGATTTAAAAATTTAAGTCTTAAATCACACTTTATCAGTGCTATTAAAAAAAATAAAAAAAATACCAATAAAAACATTTGTTGAGAAATAAAAAAGGTATTACATTTGCACTCCTTTAAAGGGATAAAAACTTAAAAAAG